>JAGTRH010000077.1 GCA_018396795.1 Candidatus Bathyarchaeota archaeon | reverse complement strand
TTAAACCACTCGCAATAACCTCATCTATAACTTCCCTCGGCGTCATCTTAGTTAGGCATTTGATAAATGCTTGATATCCGCCAGCGGCCATGTAATCCTCTATTCTCATGGGATCTATTTTACCAGCATTTCTTAAGACTAGCCTAAATTGTTTCTTGAAAAAAGCTTCATTCGCATATAAATATTCTTTCACTGGGATTCCGGCAACTATATGGCTCTTAACCATCTCTCTGGCTTTTTCCGGAGTTACATTTTGGTATATGTATCCGCCTGGCTCTACAAGGACAACGGGCCCAACTGAGCATGTCCCCGGACATCCGGTTCTGGCGACTTTACATTCGCTTTCAACGCCGAACTCTTTAACAGAGTTCTCAAAGGTCTTTAGCAAGTTTAATGCGCCAAATGGCAAACATCCGCTAGAGCAGCAAATATTTATCCTGTACTTGTAAAATCTCTGTTTTTCAGATTCCTCCCTCGCTATTCTTAAGATATCTTCCGGCTTCAAGAACTATCCTCCAATAACATCTTTTATCCTCTTTAAAACAGCCTCTTTGGTTGCCTTTCCAATAACTTCATTGTTAAGGGTCACGTTTGGAGCCATTGCGCATGCGCCTATACAGCGCGTTATAAAAAGCGATAGCTTTCCATCGGCTGTTGATCCGCCACGCTTTACATTAAATTCTCTCTCAATAGCTGAGATTATTTCTTCAACACCGCTTACATAGCATGCTGTTCCCATGCATGCGGAGATCACGTGCTCACCAGGCTTTTTCAATCTGAAAAGATGATAAAAGGATGCAACTCCATAAACATGGCTCGGCGGCAGATTCAAATGTTCAGAAATATAGTTGAGTAGATCCTTATCAAAATAACCATAAAGTTCATGCGCCAAATGCAATATTTCAAGAAGAGCGCTTTTCTGATACATGCGGGTTTTCATTTCACGCTCAAGAATCAATAGACGTCTATCCTCTTTCGACAAGACCCCCACCTCAAGTAATTATGTTTAAAGCGCTTCTTAATGCTGCCTTTTAAACTTGAGTGGAAGTAGATCTATTTAAGAGTTTTCTTACTACATATACTTCAAATATAAATTAAATTTCAAAGTAGTGGAATAGGGCAAATACCTCTATAAATTTTTTAGAGAAAAATCTAAATACTGATTCCTTAAATTATACCTAATCTAAAATGTTTGAGGGAAAGATCTTGAGCCAACTAAATGTTGAAGAACAAAAAGTTCTCTTATATGACCCATCAAGGTGCACCGGATGCCTTTTCTGCGAAATAGCATGCTCATATTATCACTTTAAACGATTTGACTTCAACAAAGCCCATCTACACGTGCAGTTCGATGAGAAAAATGGCGAGTTTGAGGCGGTTTATTGCCAACACTGCGATGAACCGCTCTGCGTGGCCGCATGCCCAAAAGAGGCCTTAGTGAAGGATGAAAAAACCGGCTGGGTTAAAATAAATCCGATGAAATGCATAGGATGCCAAACATGCACCGTTGCCTGTCCCCTTTCAGCTCCATGGTTTAACATAGACTCTCACGTAGCCATGAAATGTGACTTTTGCGATGGCGACCCTCAATGCGCAAAATTCTGTTCACCTCAGGCGATAAAGGTTGCGGTCAGAAGGGAGGCTTGGGAATTTAATGCTAAACATTATTTGGAGGCGGATGTGTAAATGGCTATAAGCCTAGAAGATGATATAGTTAACTGCGTTAGGGAGGAGATTAGCGAGAGTCTCATCGAAGCCCATAAGCAACGTGAGAGGAGGATTTTCATAAGGGTAAAGCCGGAGGCTTTTAGAGATGCTGTTCAAGCCATAAAGAAGCGCTATAAAATGCTCCGCTTCATAACTATATCAGCCGTTGACAGCGGCTTAGACATGGAGTATTTATATCACTTTCATGTAGATAGCGTGGTTTTAACATTCAGGGTTACAAAACCGAAGGAAGATAACACGTTAGAATCCATATCGGATATGATTCCGGCGGCAAACCTGATCGAAAGGGAAATCTCTGATCTATTCGGCGTAAAACTTTTGAGTCATCCTCAGCCTGAACATGGCTTAGTGCTCACGAAAGACTGGCCTGATGATAAACGCCCATTAAGAAAGACCTTTGAAGGTGCCCTTCCACCTCAGGCTAGGCCTGTTGCCGAAGCCCTGATATCAAGCGGCTGCGTTGCACCCATATCATCCTTTATACAGAGGAAGCGGGAGGAGGCAGGTCTGCCGAAATCTCCAGCGTTCACGTTCACAGATGAAGGTGCCATGCATGAGTTTCATGGGATAATCAAAGACGTAGGTTTAGATGAAAAGGCTGGTTTTGATTGGGAGAAGAAGAGGTTGAGGTATAAATAATCAGAGGGTGGGCGATGTGGTTAAGTATGCTCTCTTCTTAGGCTGTCAGATTCCAATGCGCCTTCCAAGCATAGAAATAGCCTCTAGGAGGGTTTTTAATATCTTGGGGCTTGAGGCCGTTGACCTACTTGGCTATTCATGTTGTCCAGAACCTGTTGTATCAAGGCTGCTGGATGAAGCAGCTGCGCTGGCGACATCTGCAAGAAACCTCACGCTTGCCGAGGATCTTGGGCTTGACATGCTGACCCTATGCAATGGTTGCTATGAAACATTAGCTGAGGCAAATGAGGTTCTTAAGCATGATGCTGAAAAGAGAAGTAAGGTGAATGGGGTTCTGAGACATTATGGCAGAGAATATGCGGGAAAGGTGAATGTGAAGCACATCGTTGAAGCCCTATATGAGGACATAGGACTGGACGGCATTAGGGAGCATGTTACTAAACCCTTGAAGGTTCGTGTTGCATTACATTATGGTTGCCATCTATACCGAGAATATAAAGTTTCAGATATAACTCGTAAACCAAACATGATGAGGGAAATAGTAATGCAAACTGGTGTAGACATAGTTGACTACGAGCTTGAACGATTATGTTGCGGATACCCAAGCATGCAGGCTGATGAAGAATTCTCCCTAAAGCACAGGCTGCTTCCAAAATTAAGCCGCATGAGGAGTAAAGGTGCGGAAGCCATACTTACAATATGTCCAGCATGCATGATACAGTTTGAAATGGGCCAGGTTATGCTTAGGCCTCATGGCTTCCAATTTAATATGCCGTGCATAAATCTGATGGAACTTTTGGCATTATCTTTCGGCGTGCCACATAGGGATCTGCATCTTGAGCTTCATAGAAGCCCAGTTCAACAATTAGTTCAAAAAGTATTGGAGGTGAGCTAAATGCCTGAAACAGTATATATTGGTCCATATAGGCCGCAACTTGTCGAACCGGAGCGATTTGAACTCCTCGTTGAAGGAAACAAAATAATTGATGCTAGGATAGAACTCGGCTATATGCATAGGGGCATAGAGAAATTATTCACGACGAAAACTTACATGCAGAATCTAGCCCTTGCTGAAAGGATATGCGGGATATGCTCCGGCGTCCATACGCTTTGTTATGCGCAAACAGTTGAGAAATTGATGAATATTGAAGTTCCTGAGCGTGCAAAATATCTCCGCTGCGTTTATATGGAGCTTGAGCGTTTGCATAGCCACTACTTATGGTTCGGTATATTAGCCCATAGTTTAGATGAGCATAAAGCGTTTCTGAAAATAATGGTTGAAAGGGAGAGAGTTCAGGATCTGCTTGAGTATCTGACTGGCAATAGAATGAACTATTTGATAAACACTATCGGCGGCGTCCGAAGGGACATAACACCTGAAAAAGCCGAGAAAATACGTCGATTCCTAAATGAGAGTAAGCCCCTATCAGACTACATAGTGGGGCTTCTAAACGATAATGGCGATTTCACCAGAAAAACGAAGGGGGTTGGCGTGCTGCCTAGAGAGAAGGCCCTGGAGGTGGGCGCCGTTGGACCTACGCTTAGAGGCTCCGGAATAGCCAGCGATATTAGAAAGGACGATCCATACGCTGCTTATGGCGAGCTTGACTTTGAAGTTATAGTTGAAAATGATGGTGACGTGCGCGCTAAGGCCCTCGTTAGGGCTAGGGAGACCTATGAAAGTATGAAGATAATTGAGCAGGCGCTTGACAATTTGCCGTCTGGCGAAATAGTCGCTAAGCATAAGGAGCCGAAGATCGGTGAGGAATTTGGAAGGACGGAGGCCCCACGCGGTGAACTAGTCTACTATATTAGGTCTAATGGAACAACAATGCCTGAAAGGGTTAAGGTTAGAACCCCCTCATTCGCCAATAACTTCGCCATACTTGAAATGCTCCGAGGGGAGACTCTTGAAAATGCCAGAGTCATCATTGAAAGTATAGATCCATGCTTCGCCTGCACAGACCGTGTGACGGTGGTGGATGTGAAAACTGGCGGGAGAAATCGCATCTGCCTGAAATAGGAGGTGAAAGAATGGGTAAGATATCGGTTTATCGTTTCCTATCAGCTGGATGTAATGGTTGCGATGTGCAGGTTCTAGAATGCCTAGTTCCACGCTATAGGCTTGCTGAGTTAAATGTTGAAGTTGTCTCAAACCCTGAGGAAGCGAACGTTCTGATTTTAACTGGCGGAGTTAACATTAAGGGAAGAGAGGAGCTTATAAAAGTGTATGAAAAGGTTAACCCGCCGAAAATAGTGATTGCGGTGGGAAACTGCGCGCTAACGAAGGAAATATTTGATAGGGGCTACCCGATGGTTGGACCGCCGGATAAAATAGTCCCAGTTAACTTCTATGTTCCAGGCTGTCCACCTAGACCCCAAGCTATAGTTAAGGCTGTTGCGCACATACTTGGCGCTAAACTTGAGGAGAAGGAGGATTACTGGGCAGCGCCGGAGGGCTTTAGGGGCAAACATGAATTTGACCGTGATAAGTGTATTGGATGCGGCGCCTGCGCCCAAGTCTGCAGCTCAGATGCCATAGACATAATTGACGAAAGCGAAAAAAGAGTGGTAAGAATTAATTATGGGCACTGTTCATTCTGCGCCTTCTGCCAGGATGAATGCCCGACGCAGGCAATAAGACTTACAAGTGAATATTACCTTTTAACCAATAATCGGGGAACAACTTACGTTACGAACGACGTTAACCTGCTTGAGTGCGCATCGTGCGGAGTATTCTTCTTCCCGCAGCCTCAGATAGATTGGGCGCTAAAGCGCATAATTGAGGAGAAAGTTCCAAAATACAGGGAATTTAAGGATGAAATCTTAGATGCGATGAAAGTTTGCTTGAAATGCCGAAGAGAAATAATGAATGTGAGAAATGCTAAAAAGACGCTTGCCAAGTTATCGGCTAAAGCTCGAGGATCCTAGTTAAGTTTCGTCCGTAATTCTCCAACATTTTTTTAGTGCTTTTAGGGCAAATGTGGTTTCACTGCAACTTTTACTTCGCCGCTTTGGCTTATAGTAATTAGCCCCATTGGCAGATTCGCTGCACCTAACGTTCTCTCCAATCTTTTCATTCGAGGGCAGCTCTCTGGAACTGCAATATACGTTGGGATGAAACCATTCTCGACACAGCAAATTAAGCATTGCCCCACATTTTTATAGCATTCTGAAAGTTCCTCGCTGCATTCAACTGAGCAGGGAATTATGCAGTACGCCATCCTATATCCTATACTGTAACTATCTTCCACTTCGTATACTTCAATCCTTTTTTCTTCAGAGCGGATTATGCTTGTTGGAAACATTGATGTTAACCATTTTGACAAAATCTCAGAAGATTTGTTTTTAAACATTGTCTACATTCACCCTCTTAAATTAGATTATGCCTAACTTAGGCAACTTTAAATGCCGTTAATTTAATGATTGTTTCGCTAATATATAACTTTAGGATCTAACCTGATATTTTGCTTGTAAAGTTAGCACTATGATCAATAGGGCTGTTAAAAATGTTGCCATAAATATTATCGTTTGAGAGAGCGAGTAAAGGACGTCTGTTTTAGAAGCCCATGCGGCCATCTTCAAAATAACACTTAAAGACGTAAATCCAAGGCATAATCCAAATGCTATCTTAAAATTCTTCTCTTTTACGTATTTCGTAGCTAAAATGCCGATCTGCAAACCCACAAAGGAACCTACGAACATTAAAATCGCTAACGAAGCATCAACATTTCCCTTAATTGCATGGGATGCTGAGGCGAACATGCAGCTTAAAAATATCTCGAATATGCTTGTTCCAGCAGCTACGGCTGGCTTACAGCCAATAAGATAAATCAATGATGGGACAAGAATAAAGCCCCCACCAGCTCCCAGGAAACCGGAGAAGAGGCCGGTAAATAAGCCAAGCAGAATCATCGCCCAGAGAGACTTCGGTGCGATGTTAGGCTGCGATAAAGTAATCATAGGTGGAATTTTAAGATTAAAAACTTTGCTTACAGACAGTCCTCTTCCAGTAGAAAATTTTTTATTTCTAGGTTTGGAGGCCTCGTAAATCATGTAGGCTGACGTGAAAGTTAAAATTGCGATGTAAATTAAGCTTATCAGGGTGTTTAAATGTTGCACATTGATTTTTTCAAAGTATTCTATTGCTTGAGCCCCCAATTCCGCTCCAAAAATTG
>JAGTRH010000076.1 GCA_018396795.1 Candidatus Bathyarchaeota archaeon | reverse complement strand
TCCATATGGAGCAATAAAGGCTGAACCATGTATGCCAGCTCAAGTTATACCAGCGATGTGTCATGGATGCGGAACATGCGTGGCTGAGTGCCCGGCAGATGCAATAACACAAATGCACTTTACAGATGCACAAATATTAGCTCAAATAGATGCTGCACTAGAGGTTAATCCAGAAGAAAAGATATTGGGGATCTGTTGTAATTGGTGTGCTTACGCTGGAGCCGATCTTGCTGGAACAAGCCGCTTTGAGTATCCGCCAAACTTAAGGATTGTCAGAGTTATGTGCTCAGGTCGCGTCGATAGAGATTTCATATTATATGCGTTTAAGAAGGGTGCAGGGATGGTTCTTGTAGGCGCATGCCATCCATATGACTGCCATTATATCGATGGAAACCTCAAGATGAAGGTGAGAATGGATGCACTTGCCAAAGCTCTAGAAAAACTTGGATTAACACCGGATAGATTTAGAGTTGAATACGTATCTGCAGCCGAAGGCGTAAAATTTGCGGGAATAATTCGTGAGATGGCAAAGAAACTTAAAGAGCTAGGACAGGAAAGGATAAAGGCTGAAAACGAGAAGCTGCAACCACACTTAGAGCGAATGTTAAGCAAGAGAAGATAATAATCCGTCGATGCTTTTGTATCCATTTTAAGGCTTATTAAAATAGACAATTTTACCATCCATTTACCTGAAGAACCCATTGGCATTGTTTTGTTCGCCAAATATTTTGGACATGAAAAATATACGAAATTAAATTAAGTCAAGATTTTATGAAGGTTGGCATTAATATCGCCAAGTAAAAATTTCAGGCACCTCTCTAAATACGTGCTTCCCGGAAGATAGGCATTTTTTCTGTTCACTCAAAAGTTATCTTTTTTTACTAACAACACTCTTAATTAGTGATGGATTTATTGTCGCCTCTCTATAATTCCACACTAATAAGCCTGTTTAATCTCTTCTATCTCGGCTGAGCCTATAAAGATTCTCCTATTAAACCCCTATTATCGTTTAGGATTAGACGATAATAAGTTAAAATTATTTTTTCTTCTCATCAAATATAACTCCTTAAAGTACCATGCTCATCTGTTTCCAAATACTTTCTATTTCTTCCTGAGTTAATTTCCTAGGATAATTATAAATCGGTCCCTTAGGTTCCTCGTTATAATATGGCCTATTACAGTTTGGGCATCCAGAAGTAAGAAAAGGTTCGCCAGAAAAAATTATTCTCTCAAGTTCGTTACTTGAGACTCCAAAGTTTATTAATTGGCCATCTTTAAATTTCATGTCTTCATAGCGCCTAATTTCGCGAACTATTAAGTAGTGTGCAACTTGTATCCGACGATAGGACTCTATGGGCGGTTTGGGATGATTAGCCATTTTAGTTCCCTGTATAGGTGTAAATGCAAACACGGCTGGAAAAATTCCAGCATCAACACATCTCTGCACCATTGAGATAAATTCTTCCTCACTTTCCCCTAAGCCTACTATCAAATGCGTTGTAACTTTTCCTCTTCCGAAAATTTCAAGCGCGGCTTTTAGTGCACCAAAATGTTGATCCCAATTATATGGACCACCAGCCATCTCCCCCTTAATCTTCGAGAAAATTTCCTTTGTGACAGCGTCTAAAGCTATGCTTATTCTCTCAACGCCAACTTTTGCCAGCATGGTCATTTCCTTAGGTGCGAGAGGTTGACACGAAATTGATATTGGAATATTACATTCTGAACTAATTTTAGCGGCTAAGTTTATTATATCGTTTTGTACACCTGGGTAATTAAGTGTCTGAATACATACTCGCTTTATTCTTCCGCTCTCAAAAGACTTCCTAATACCTTCTATTACATTTGTGAACTTGAAATCCGGCCACATTACCCTTGAGAGCATATCCGCTCTAGCGGTACTTTTTCTAGCCTGGGGACAAAAGGCGCAGTTTGCTGAACATCGCCCTTCAGTATAAGTCAAAAGGTATGCCGTTGTTGGCTCAGCAGTAATCATGCCTTTAATTAAGCCTAGTACTATTGCGGAACCTATAGATACCCTGATCTTATCGGTTTTCATACCTACTGTTCATCTTCACATACTTTTACTATTCTATATTCCGTAAATATTATCTATTATTTTTTATCCTATTTTTCTAGGAAGGAAAGGAACAATGTATATCGTTTTCTCAGAAAAATGTTTAGAATACTGGGTGCCTGAGCATCCGGAATCCCCGGATAGAGTTTTTCGAGCCTATAGGCTGCTTAGAGATAAGGGTTTCCGTTTCATCGAGGCTGAACCTTGCAGTGAAGAGGATTTGCTTTTAGTTCACAATAAGGAGTTTGTTGAGAGGATAAAGAACGAGAACTTCTATGATCCAGACACGCCAAATCTTCCAGGCATTTACAATTATGCTAGGCTTGCTGTTGGCTCGGCGATAAAGAGTATGGAGATAGCCCTAGATGGCGAAAAATCCTTTTCACTAATGAGGCCACCAGGGCATCATGCTGGAGTTAATGGGAGTGCGCTCGGCGCCCCAACACTTGGATTTTGCTATTTCAATAATATTGCTATCGCATGTAAAAAGGCTCTTCAGAAGGTTAATAGAATTGCAATAGTTGACATAGATTGTCATCATGGTAATGGGACGCAAGAAATCTTTTTCATGAATCCTAGAGTATTATTTGTTTCAATTCATAGGTATGGCGGGGTTTATCCTGGAACAGGGGAAAAATCGCAGGAGAACTGCTTAAACTATCCGTTAACGCATGCTGTTGGCGACGAAGAGTATATAAAAGTCTTAAACTCCGCCTTGAAGGAGGTTGAAAAATTCGACCCTGATTTAATAGCTGTTTCGGCAGGATTTGATACATACAAGTATGATCCTGTATGCACACTCGGCTTAAATATTGAGGCTTATACGATAATAGGGCGTATGATATCCAAACTTGATAGGAAAACTTTTGCTGTTCTAGAGGGTGGATATGGAAGAGACTTTCCAAATTGTGTTCTTAACTTCTTAAATGGATTGAGCAGAAATAGAGAACTTATATAAATTCATGAAAACTAAATAATTAATATAAGTTTAGGCGTTTTCTTCTTTTGTGAATTTAGGAGGTAAATTTTTGATAAACGAGCGGGAAGCTATCAAGGATTACGCGCTTTATGAGGGCATGAGCGTTAGTGATCTCATTTCTCAGATGAGAGGCGCCTGGGGTTTTACCGCAGGGAAAATTGTTGCTGGAGTAGATGTAATGAAGAAAATGATTAACGATGATAAGTGCTTAAAGTTCCTTTCTTTTCCAGCATGTATTGTTGCTACTGGAACAAGAGGCGTTTTAAAAGAAATTGTCAAACGCCGCATGACGGATGTTGTAGTAACTACATGCGGAACTTTAGATCACGATCTGGCGAGGTGTTGGAAGAATTACTACCGTGGATCCTTTGAGCTAAACGATAAAAGACTTCATAGAATGGGGATAAATCGACTAGGCAACATATTAATTCCCAATGAAAGCTACGGCATAATAATTGAAAAGAAGATGCAGGAGCTGCTCTCAGCACTTTGGAACGAGGGCGTAAGGGAGATTTCAAGTAGAGAAATAAGCAGAGAGATAGGTTTAAGACTTTGCAATGAAGATTCGATACTTTACTGGGCTGCAAAAAATAATATACCTATTTATGTGCCGGGCATAATGGATGGAGCTGTCGGATACCAAATCTGGCTTTTCTCACAAGATCACAAGTTAAAAATCGATTTACTTAAAGATGAGCAGGAAATTAACGACCTAATATTTAGTGCTAAGCGTACAGGGGCATTAATAGTAGGCGGCGGAATCTCAAAACACCATGTAATATGGTGGAATCAATTTAAGGGCGGCCTTGATTACGCAGTTTACATAACAACCGCGGTTGAATGGGACGGTAGCCTATCCGGCGCAAGGGTTCGCGAGGCAATATCGTGGGGGAAAGTTAAAGAAACAGCGAAACACGTAACTATCGAGGGTGATGCAACATTAATACTGCCACTCATCATGGCTACATTAATCTCTGACGTAAAAATTTAGTTGTTTCCTTTTTGACAATCATTCACAAATTGTATGAAGGTAATAACTTGAATTTAGGTGATAACAATTGCTAAATGATCTCAACGAAGTTATAAAATTACCAGATTATATTTGGAGGGGGATTCGGGAAGCAAGGGATTTAAGCTGGCAAAGAGTTGGGAAGAAAATCTATTTTTACGCACCGGGATTCATTTATTACTATAACAAATATTTCAAGTCTTCTTCGTTAAGCTTCCCATCAATATCTATTACTGGTTCGTACTGTTCATTAAAATGCGATCATTGTGGCGGTAGAATTCTTAAGACAATGATTCCCGCTAGGACTCCAGATAAACTGATAGAGATTTGCGCTGATTTAAAAGAACGTGGTGCTACCGGGTGTTTAATAAGTGGCGGATGCCTACCAAACGGTTCCGTTCCAGTTTCAAGGTTTGTAGATGCAATATCTGAAATTAAGAAGAGGTTTGGTTTAACTATTGTAGTCCACACTGGACTAGTTGATTTTGAAGTAGCTAAAAGACTTAAAGAGGCAGGTGTAGATGCCGTATCAATTGACATAGTAGGTTCGGAGGAAACCATTAAAAGGATATACCATCTCAATGCTTCAGTGGATAGTTACGCTAATACGTTGGAAGCTCTAAAAAAGGCTGAGCTTCCATTCACACCACATGTGCTTATTGGTTTACATTATGGTAGCGTAAGAGGGGAAATCGAAGCTCTAAAAATTATTTCCAAATATAATCCTTCAGCACTAATATTGATTGTCTTTTTTCCAATTAAGGGAACAAAGATGGAAAATATTAATCCGCCGCCCTATGAAGCAGTGATAGATATTCTTGTAAAGGCACGCTTCCTAATGAACAATATTCCAATAGCGCTCGGCTGCGCAAGACCAAAAGGAAATTACAGGTCTATTGTTGATCTATTATTTGTCGAAGCAGGTGTTAATGCAATTGCTTTCCCAAGTATTGAAGCCATAGAAAGGGCCAAAAAGTTAGGCTTGAAAATAGTTTTCTCTCCAACATGCTGCTCTCTTATTCAAAAAGATATAAATTTGTCTTCTAGCTGAGGAGCTGCTCGGAGATTTTGAGATTTTCTTAAAAACAGAAAGAAATAAGACTTTCATCAATCTATTTTAGGTTTTGTGTGTTTAGCGATTCTCGCTTATTTTTTCCCTTATACTCTTGTGCAACTATCATTGTTGATGTTAGTATTACGCTCGGAATATTCCTCACATTATCTAAAAATTCGTTTAATTGAGCGAGCTCTGGTACGGCAACCCTGGCAATTATGTCATATTCTCCATAAATTATGCTTGCATCTAAAACGTTATCTAAATCCGATACTTTTTTGCATACATCTTTCTCAGTTCCAGAATTCACCTTGAATAACACGTAGGCTTTAATCACCATGTTCCGCACCTCTGTTCTCCTGCTTAATTTTACGATATATTA
The DNA here is from genome assembly GCA_018396795.1 of Candidatus Bathyarchaeota archaeon. The sequence continues at coordinate 1,296 of JAGTRH010000076.1, read as the reverse complement.
GCATATGGTTATTTAATTGCTTTTCTATTTTATTATTCCACCTCACTTATATGGAAACTCAACATACTCTTTAACCCTAAAGCTTCCTGTTAAACGAATATCCTCCGATGATGAGCCGATCATAACTTTGAATTCTCCAGGTTCAACAACACGCTTCATCTCCTGGTTTAGAAATGAAATATCTCCCAGTGTTAGTGTAAATTCAACGGTTTTCTCTTCCCCAGACATAAGAGTTATTCGCCTAAATCCTTTTAGTTCTTTAACCGGTCTAGTTACACTAGCTACAAGGTCTCTTACATATAACTGCACAACTTCATCTCCCTCCCTATTTCCCACATTTTTCACTTTTACTCTAATATTTACTACATCATTTAACCCAACTTCCAATGGACTTATTTCTAAGCTATCGTATTCAAACTTCGTGTAGCTTAGTCCATGCCCGAATGGAAATAGTGGTGTATAAGTGGGCATCTAAGTACTTAGATGCCCACTTAACGTCAGGCAATGGCGGTCTACCAGCGTTCTTGTGGTTATAATAGATCGGAACTTGCCCAACTGTATGGGGAAAAGTTACAGGCAACTTGCCACCTGGATTATAATCTCCAAATATTACGTCAGCTATAGCATATCCCGCTTGTATACCTAAGAACCAGGTCTCTATAATTGCAGGTATGTGCTCTTTCGCCCATGAGATTGATAATGGTCTACCGTTCATTAGAACCATTATTATTGGAACGCCAGTTGCATATATCTCTTTTAGAAGATCTTCCTGAACACCCGGTAAATCTAGATATGCTCTACAAGCTGCTTCACCACTCATATCTCTACTCTCTCCAACTACAACTATCGCTACCTTACTTTGTCTCGCTATTTCCACAGCCTCCCTAAAACCTTCTTTGGATGTCCCCTCGACATCACAACCCTTAGCATACAAGACTCTTGTGTTTCGAGATAATTTGCTTTTAATACCCTCCAAAACTGTAACAACATCCTCGGGGCTTCCTAGACAGGACCATGGCCCAAGTGGTGTTTCACGATCGTTGGCTAGAGGGCCAATAACAGCGATTGAATCTATATCCCTGTTTAATGGCAGAATATTCCCTTCATTCTTTAATAGCACTATTGATTTTCTTGCTGCCTCCAAAGATGCCTCAACATGTTCCTTGCATTTTATTATTCTCTTTGCTCTTTCAGGATCAACGTAGGGTCTCTCAAATAATCCTAGTCTTAACTTGATTTTAATTATACGCCTGACACCGTTCGTTTCTTCCGATATTCTTCCCTCCCTAACTAACT
>JAGTRH010000075.1:382-6799 GCA_018396795.1 Candidatus Bathyarchaeota archaeon | reverse complement strand
CAGTGCGTTTCCCAAAGGTTGAATACGTCACCGATACTATCCACGAGAATGAAGCTATGAGGAGACATAATAGGTTTGTCAAAGTAGCCGATGTTAACCCAATCATCGTTAGGGCGGCGGCTACTACTATGCTCTCCCAAGGCTTTATTAACCCGCTCGGAATAGGTCGGTTCGGCTCGTTTACTGCATCTATATCCCTATCATAGTAGTCATTTATTGCCATAGAAGCACCCGTCAACGTTATAGCTGTTATGGAACCTAGAACAAGGTTGGCGACATCATTTTCTGAAATAAGCCCTTGCGCTGCTAAGAAGGCACCCACTATGACTGCGAAACCCATCATTAAAGAGTTTATCGGACGTATGATTCTAATTAAGCCAATAGCTTTTCCCATATCCGAAACAAATAGAGAATAAAGGAATTATCTTATAAATTAATGGGATAATAGGCTTTTTATAAGACAGCATTCAATTTCTATCTAATGGCGGTGCAGGAAATTTGGGGAAAAACACCATCTCAGAGACCCCATTCACAGAGTTTAGGAGACAATGCAGAAATCTACTAGTAAGATCTCTGGAAAAAATTTCTCCAGAGCTGACTACTTACAAAATGGTACTTGATATTCCGCCAAACCCGCAGTTCGGTGAGCTAACATCACTAATATGCTTTGAGATATCAAAATATCTGCCAAAAACACCTTTGGAACTAGCTAAGCAGATCGAAACTAACGCTAAAACAGAAATGGACCATTTTCCGCTAGTTGAGTCTATTGAGTCAGCTGGACAGGGGTATGTAAACTTCCACGCAGATTTCGCAGAGCTCTCTTCTTTAGCAATAAAATCTGCCAGGGCGCTAGACTTTGAGTATGGTTATGTTAAAACCAGTAAACCGGAGAGAATAATTGTTGAGCATACAAGCGTTAATCCTGTTCATCCAATTCACGTCGGATCCGCCAGAAACTCGTTCTTAGGAGATTCGATAGCACGAATATTGAGGGCTAGGGGTCATATCGTTTCAAGACATTATTATATTGATGATGTTGGACGTCAATCAGCAATAGTGGCATATGGATATAAGTTACTAGGGAAACCTAAGCCTCTCGGTAAACCAGATCACTTTATAGGCGCTATATATGCCATCACAAACTGCCTTCTTGAAATTAGGAGACTAAAGAACCTTTTAGAGAAGTGGAAAAATGAATTAAGCCATGATGAAGAGCAAAAGATTAGAATGAATTTAGACGATTGGGTTGCCACAGCTGTAGAGCTCCAAGAAAAATTTCCAGACATATTTAACAATCTCCTAGAGACTTTCGAGAGAATTGAAAACCCGGAGTCAGAAATCAACGAGCTAATGAAAAGCTACGAGAAGGGTCGGGAAGAGGCGAGGATGCTAATTCGCGAGGTATCATCCATATGCTTAGATGGGTTTAAACAAACTCTGGAGAAAGCGAATATATCCTTCGACTCATGGGATTGGGAAAGTAATTTTATATGGAATGGCGATGTAGAGAGATGCCTAAATGCTCTAAAAAGAACACCATACGTATTCCATAAAGGTGAAGTTCTAGAGTTTGACGCTGAAGGAGTCGCAAAAGATTTAGGTCTTAAGGAATTGTTAGGACTTAAGGAAAACTATGAGATTCCATCATTAACTTTAGGTAGGTCGGATGGCACAACATTATACACCACAAGGGATATAGCCTATAGCATCTGGAAGTTCAAGATGGCTGATAGAGTCATAAACGTCATAGGTATGGAGCAGAAGCTGGCGCAGCTACAACTGAAATTAGCTTTATACGCTCTAGGATATATGAACGAAGCTAAAAGACTTGTACATTTCGCCTACAATCTCGTAAACTTCCCTGGACAAAGGATCTCCGGTAGAAGGGGACGTTACATAACTTTGGATGAAGTTATAGAGGAGGCTACCTCAAGGGCGTATGAAGAAGTAAGGAAACGCTCAACAGAACTGGGTGAGGAGGAAAAGCGAAGAATCTCGGAGCAAGTTGGCATAGGTGCAGTAAAGTATGCACTTGTGGAAACTGATCCATCAAAGCCGGTTATTTTCACATGGGATAGAGTCATAAACTTCGAGAGGAACAGTGGGCCTTACATACAATACACGCATGCAAGAGCTTGCAGCATTCTGAAAAAAGCCTCAAGACATATCGAGGATGCTGATTTTTCTTTGCTTAAAGAACCCATCGAGCATGAAATAGTGCTGATGGTATCGCGCTTCCCGGAGATTTTTGTCGATGCAGCAGATAACCTTAAACCTAACATTATAGCAGACTTTATAAACACATTAGCGGATAAATTTAATACATTTTATGCTGCTCTACCAGTGGTAAAGGCAGAAACACAGGAGCTAAGCGACGCAAGACTACTTCTTGTTGATGCGGTGAGGATAACCCTAAGAAACGCTTTGAATCTTATAGGTATAGAAGCCCCTCAGAGAATGTAAAAAGGTTTTACTTAAGTGGCACATACATGCTACTTCTACTTGCGCCTATTCCAGGCGTTCCATGCCTGACAGGCTTATTTGTTATTGCAAATTCTCCCAAGTAGCGTCCTATCATCTCAGGTTTTATCTCTACTGGAATGAATTCCTTGCCGTTATGAACATGTATTGTTACGCCAACCATTTCAGGCAGTATTATCATGTCCCTGGCGTGGGTCTTTATCTGCGTACCATTTCCACCATTTTCTTTCACCACGCGAATCTTTTCTAACAGCCTTCTCTGTTCATAGGATAAGCCGCGTCTCAAACTTCTTCGAGCGCGTGCACTAAGTAACTGTATAAACTCATCCATGGACATATCCATTAATTCCTCAAGCGTGTAACCCCTATACCTAAATTCCCTAGGCATATGACCACCAAATTCATTAGTATTGTGAGAAGATGTGCCTTTTAAATATTGCTCTAAAGGAAAAAGCGAAATAAATGTTTAAAAATTTTGAGAAAGCAAAGCTCCCGTATATATCAAAGAATGTTTTGTTTTTATCTTATTCTACGTCGTAGAATTCCTCTGCTTTCGGCAGCGCTGGGCTTAGGCCCTTCCTCTCTCGCACTTGTCTTATAACATCCATTTGCATAGAGTCTGGCACAGGCGCCCATCTACTGAACTGTGTAGCCCAAAAGGCCCTCCCTTGCGTTGAGGATCTAAGCTCCTCGGCAAGTCCAAACGATTCCGCGACCGGTATCTCTGCTTTAACTATCATCATATCTTCTTCGCTTGTCATATCCAGGAGTTTACCGCGTCTCTTTTGAACAATCGCTATTACTTGACTTACAAAGTCGGTTGGAACTTTACATTCGAAGCTAAGTATAGGCTCTAGAAGCTTCGGTTCACACAGGAGGAAGCAACCCCATATTGGACGCCACGTCATCGGCATTATTTGCGCTGGGCCCCTGTGAACCGGATCCTCATGTATCAAAATATCCTCCAAGTTAACTTTAAGCCCATAAGCAGGCTCCTTAGTTAATGGACATGAGTTAACAGCATCCCTGAAGCCAGATTTCACATGCTCTATAATCTCCTCAACATACTGTCTACCCTTGATTCTATTTACAAGAATGTTAGTTCCCTCAATAGCTATCACGTTTCGAGCATCGTCAGCTGACCAGCCGAATTCATGCATCAGTAATCTTTGTCTTTCGTCTCGCTTTTGCATCTCTGAGATTCTGCCGGTTCTTATGGCTTCAACAACCTCCTCCGGCAGCCTTTCTATCGTAACCCAAAGCTTATTATGTTTGTTTGGGCTCTTCCCCATAACGGGCGCGCCCTTATAATTGCGGTTTATTGTTTCTCGGTATATCACAATCGGTTTGCTCATATTAACCTTTAATCCAGCCTCGTGCATACGATAGGCAGTAACCTCAAGATGTAGCTCACCCATTCCACTCAAAAGATATTCTCCTGTCTCCTTGTTTATTGTGAAGCGTAAATTTGGATCCTCAAGTGTGAGTTTACGTATAACTTTATCAAAAAGTGGAAGATCCCTAACGTCTGCTGGTTCAACAGCAACCGTCACAACTGGATCAGAGACATATTTTAAGCTCTCAAATGGCGGTGTATCCACTCCATCATCAGCTATTGTCTCGCCGACTTGTAAGGGTGGTAGACCTGAGAGAGCCGCTATATTGCCGGCTGGAACTCTCTCAACAATAACTCTATCAGCAGCCATACTCATATAGACTTGCTGTATTGTTCCCCTCTGTCGACTAGTAACCAGCTGGACAACCTTTCCCCTCTCAACTGTTCCACTGAATACTCGTCCAATGGCAACAACCCCGCTGTGCGGATCAACCTCAATTGAGGTAATACACATTAAAAGAGGCCCATTGGGATCAACCTTAGCCATACTTAAGCCAACTGGACTCTTTGGGTCGCCTGGCCATATCTGTGTTTGACGATATGGCTGCGCTTCTAATGGATTGGGTAGATGCTCACAGAACATATCGAGTATAGGTTCATATAATGGAACAACTTTACTTAGGGCGTCAACCTTCTTAGCGACTTCCTCCGGTTCGCCAGTATAGGCGTCTATCACGTCCTTGAATGTTACCCCTTTAGCTCTCATGTATGATAAAGTGAAACCCCATTTATGGAGGGCTGAACCGAAGGCAACAGTGTTATTCTCAACCTTAACCTGCCAATCTTTTTTATGCTCTTCTGGGGCATACTTTTCTATCAAATTGTTTATTCTGAGAATTATCTTGGCAAATCTATTTTGTATGGCTTCTGGCGTTAATCTTAACTCTTTAATCAACCTGTCAACCTTATTAATGAAGAGAAGAGGTTTAACTCTTTCATGGAGCGCTTGCATGAGAACAGTCTCTGTTTGGGTCATTGGCCCCTCAACGGCATCGACGACAACCAAAGCGCCGTCTACAGCCCTTAAACTTCTTGTTACCGCGCCACTAAAGTCTATATGCCCAGGTGTATCAATTAGGTTGATAAGGTACTCTTTTCCTTTATACGTGTGGCAGAGGCTTATGTTCGACGGGAAGACGGTCATCTGCCTTTTCTGTTCAAGCTCCCATGAGTCTAAAAATAGCCTTTGCCCTGCAACCTCCATGCTTATTATGCCAGCTGCGGCGAGCAGGCTATCTGAAAGCGTTGTCTTACCATGATCCACGTGTGCAATTATGCTAGTGTTCCTAATGTGCTTAGGGTCATTCATTAATTTAACTATATCCTCAACCTGTTTATAGCGTCCCATAACTAAACCTTCCCTACTACACTTAACATGCAAATTTCAATTGAATTGTCTTTCACGTCTTCCTGCATATTTATATTCACTCTAAGATGAGGCTACATAAATGTAAAAAACCTTGCCTATAACCTTTTTGTTAGTGAGTTTCATTAAAATTAAGATTGATATGTACCGAAGCTAGTAGTAATGAACAAGGCATACATGAAGAGCAGAATTAAACCTTCCCTCCAACTTACTCTTCCGCCTGAAAGGAAGTACCAGAGAAGAAGATTAGCCATTATCGAAAACATAACCAAATTTGAGTATGAGCCCATATTAACTCGAAACGGTCCACCTATCAACGCTACACCCAAAATCAGTGTTATATTTACAAATCCGCTTCCAACCACATTTCCCAATGCCAATTCTATATGTCCTTTTTTTGTAGCATCTATGCTAGTTACTAGTTCAGGTAAGCTTGTACCAAAAGCTATGATTGTTGCACCTATCACAACTTTAGGAACACCCATATCTAACGCGATATAGGTGGCTGATTCAACAATAAAGTATGCGCTACCAACAACTCCGGCAACGCCAAGAAGCGCGAATAAAACATGTCTAATAACTTTATCTTTCTCGTCTAAATGATATGCTTCTCCATCTCCTCGAGATTTAATCATTTGAATATTATGAAATACAAAAATTGTTATCAAAATTGCACCTATGGCGCTGCTTGCATATCCAATGTAAATTAATGCCAGAGGAACAAGCGATGCTATGAAAAGCCCAAAATATAAATTCCTAACTTCCTCTGCTGTCGCACCGCCAAAATAGTAGGATTGGTTACGATCCCTCAAAGTTAACATCAAAAAACATATACCCAAAATTAGACAGATATTCACGATATTCGAGCCCAAAACATTACCTATTGCAACACCAACAGTCTCAGGGTCTATTGCAGAAAAAATCGAAACCGAAAGCTCTGGTAGAGATGTTGAAAAAGCAATTAACAAAAAACCAATTGTCGTTTTTCCCAAGCCGGTTATTTCAGCTACTTTAACTGAACTATCAATTGTTAAATCACTCGACTTATCAAGGACAAGCATCGCAACTAAAAGAATTATAGCATTGCCAAATATCCCTAAACTCTCAAAGACCGCTTCGAACATTACTTTACCACTTCCAAGGTTGATTTAAAAAGTTAATTTAACATGAT
>JAGTRH010000075.1:0-372 GCA_018396795.1 Candidatus Bathyarchaeota archaeon | reverse complement strand
AAAAGAAAAAAAATTATGGGCGATAATATTTGAGCGTAGTTTGGCATTATTAAATGCTATGCTTGAGGGTTAATTATTATATTGAAGGCTATCACTCTAGTTTTCAGTTTTGAGAGAATCAAGGTGCCATATAGCGCGCCGCCTGATAGGCATATGCTAATTGAAATTATCAAAAAATATTCCAATAAGTAGCCTCTAAAAGAAAGCGGATTGTCAAGAATCAAGGTTAGGGCAGAGATTGAAGAATTAATGGAGAACCTTAAAGTATGGACGCATAATCACTGTTGGTTTGAGTAGTCGTTTTCGGATTTATTACTATTTCTATAGTATAATTTTGGTGGAGCAACTATCACTTTTGTTCCTGATGGAACC
>JAGTRH010000074.1 GCA_018396795.1 Candidatus Bathyarchaeota archaeon | reverse complement strand
TCAGATATTAGGTTAATAGAGCAGATCGCTCAGATATTATCTAAATCATGCAAAACTGCTTCAAAAAGTGCCAGCATGATCTCTATTGATGAGCCTATTTTAGGGGTCATTGTTGGGGTAAGAATACCTTTTAAGTATACTGAGAATGAAATTAAGAAAATACTTGATGTATTAAGAGAGAGTTGCGGGGATACTATGGTTGGGATGCATATTTGCGGCAGAATCTCCCCGAAACTTGCCAACATCTTATTGGAGACCAGTATGGATTTTTTAAGCCATGAATTTTATGATTCTCCTGAGAATATAAAGGTTTATAATCCTGAAGATTTAAGGAGAAGCGGAAAAATACTATCGGTTGGCTGTTTATCAAGTAGAAACCCAAAAATAGAAAGCCCTCACGAAATTTTCAAAATAATGATAAAATTTAGGGATTTTGGCGATTGCCTGATTTTTACACCGGACTGTGGATTTAGAAATCTAGTAGTTAATGGTTCCAGGGAAAAAGGTTACGAGATTGCTATCAAAAAGCTTAGGAACATGGTTGAGGCATCTACGAAAGTTAAGGAATTTGCTATTTAAGCAAATTAAGTTGTTTTAGAGTAAACCGACATCCCTAAGTATTCTCTTAAATTCTTCATCCTTCAATGAGGCTTTTCTTCCAAGTTCGTAAAGTTTCTTAACCTCATCAACAACCTTCATAAGTACATCTAAATCTGGTTCTCTACCGGTAATTTCTATTATTTTATGCTTAATTATGGCTTTTCCGGAATGCTTACCTATTGTTAGTCTGCGTATGTTTCCCACAAGCTCAGGTCGATAGGGCTCATATGTTGATGGATCATTCAGGACGCCATGTGTATGAATTCCTGATTCATGCGCAAAAGCATAGGTGCCAACGATAGCTTTATTTGGTGGAACAACATAACTTGTTGCTCGACTTATTAATTCAGCTAGGGCAGTTAGCTTTTCTGTTTTTCCCTCAAACTTTTTAACGCCATAATGCATGTATAAGTTCATTATAACTTTCTCTGTTTCAGCGTTCCCAGCCCTCTCACCTATACCGAGAAAAGTTGTGCTCAAGTAGATTCTATCCCAAAGTCCAGAAGCAGCCCTTACAGCTGCCATAGTATTCTCTACAGCATTTCCAAAGTCATCATGCGCATGAATTTCTACATCACTTATTTTCGTCTCGTACTTAATGGCTTTAATCTTCGCCGGGATCCCATTTGGTAAGGGTGCATTAGGATCAGATAGCCCGACCCCCACTGTATCGCATATTCTATAACATTCAGCTCCAGCATCAGCAACAGCATTAATAAACATCTTTTCAAAATCCCAGTCAGCTCTGGTACTATCCTCGCCATGAACGAAAACTCTCAATCCTTGATCTTTAGCGGCGTATTCAACAACCTCAATAACCCTGTCTAAAAGATAATTTGGAGATTTATCTGGCCACTTAGCCCTAAAATGGATGAAAGACACTGGATGAGAAATGCCGACTTCCTCGAACCCGCAGTCTATTGCATCATCTATATCCTCTTTAACTGCTCTACACCAGCCAGCTAATCGTGCTCCCAAGCCTATTTTCTGAATTAGCTTAACTGCTTCTTTATCAGGCTTCTGAAAATGATGTAGCTCTATCCGTTCAACACCTATCTCGTCTAGTAAGCGGGCTATTTCCGCAGCGTCTTCTGGAGAAACCGCTAAACCAGGCATCTGTATGCCGTCTCTTAATGTTGTATCATCAATTATAGGTTCAGTTTTCAATGAAAGTTTGAAGTATATATCTTCCGGGTCTATTCTCTTAAGTGTCATAATATCCACCATTTTCTGTTCGCCAATCTTAACTTTCATTTTTGTTTGCAGGAGTTATGGTTGGTGGATGAAAGATGGAGATCAGCGTCTCAGTATGTACAACGTTTGGATGCTGCTCAACCATCTCATATATTATCTTCTGCAACTCCTCGAGACTACTAGCCTCTATAACTACAACCGCATCATATCTTCCAAGAACTGAATTAGCCATTTTAACGCCTTTTATCCGCCTAGATCTAACTATCTCTTCGGATGTCCCAGGCTTCATTCTTACAAGAACAAATGCTCTTAGCGCTTTTCTTCTGAGATCTTTACTTGCTGTCATCCTTAAACCCCAAGATTATTATTTAAATTTCAGTTAAGGTCAAAGACGTCTCGGTATGAACGATATCTGGATCCTTCTCAATAACTTTGTATAATATCTCATGAATACTCTCTAAATTAGGTGCCTCAATTATTACAACAGCATCAAATCTCCCATATATAGCATCTGCTTGTATAACCTCTTTAACCCTATTCTTTATTCTTTTAATAACATCAAGAGATGTTCCAGGTTTAGTTTCAACAAAAATATATGCCCTTATCATTTTTTACACCCCCTTTCTTTTTAACACTATCAATACGCATTTTAAATCACTCCTAATAATCTAGGTATTTCGTTATTTCCCATGGTGTTATATAGAGACAGTATTGTCGCCAGTCGTTCATCTTATACTCTATAAATGTATCAAATATGTGACTTCCAAGGGCCCGGTGGATCACTTCATCACTTTTCATCTCATCAATAGCTTCCTTTAACGTTGTTGGTAGCTCATTAATACCTAGTGCTCTTCTTCTTTCCGGAGATAACTTATAAATATCCTCATCAACTGGATCACCCGGTTCGATCTTCTTTTTTATGCCATCAAGTCCGGCCATTAAAAGACATGCAAACGATAAGTAGGGGTTGCATGAGGGATCCACACCGCGATATTCAACGCGCTTATAGGGAGAATACTGCGGTCCTCTTTGGTAAACTGGTATTCTAACTAAAGCAGATCTATTTCTACGTGACCAAACAATATAAATTGGCGCCTCAAATCCTGGTACTAGCCTCTTATATGAGTTTACCGTTGGACAGCATACTGCCGTTAATGCTCTAGCGTGCTCGAGCAGACCCCCAATAAAGTATCTACCAGTTTGACTGATCTCCGCGTATTCGTCACTCTCATCATACATAACATTCACTTCGCCCCTCCACAGCGACATATGAACGTGCATTCCACTCGCATTATCCATATAGACTGGTTTTGGCATGAAAGTAGCTATTAAACCATGCCTTTTAGCAACATTCTTCGCAACAAACTTATAGTATATTGTTCTATCAGCAGTCTTTACAAGTGGACCATATTGGAAATCTATCTCAATCTGCCCGGCAGTCGCAACTTCGTGATGATGCTTCTCAATTTTAAACCCAAAGTAATCCTCAAGAACCGCTGAAACCTCATTTCTATACTCAATTGTCGTATCTTCAGGAGGGGGCCTATAATAGGCTTCTCTAGGTCTAATAACATAACCTCCGCTGGAGATCTCTGGTGACTGCGGAACAACTCTAGGGGCACCCCAAGAATCGCCTTTGCCACCATCCGGACTGACCCAAAGATCCCATACGAGCCTTGTTGGGTCAATTGACGAAAATATAAAATGTTCTAGTTCAGGAGCGATATACTCGTTATAACCCATTTCAGCGGCCGCTTTAACAGCTCTTTTCGCAACATAACCTCTTGGATCAACCTCAGAGGGTTCCTTGCTTCCATACGCCTCGCAGACATCTCCTATAATTATGGCGCTCTTCTGATTCTCACTACTAGTCCATGGAAGTATAGCTAAAGTCCTCGGATCAGGTATAAGAACCATATCTGATTCCTCAATTGATTTAAAGCCCCTAACCGATGAGCCATCGAAACCTAAACCCGCTCTGAAGGCATTTCCCTCAATGAACTCTCTCGCGGGTATAACCATGTCTTGCATTAAACCTCTTATATCAATGAAGGTCGAATGTACCCACCGAACCCTATTCACTCTTAAGATCTCAATAGCATTCTTAACTGCTTCATCGAAGTTATCATCTTGTTGCAATTGCCAGTCACCGCTTTTATTCAATAGTTTGCTCTCTTATTACAAGCACATATATAAACTTTTTGCAAGATTTTAAGAAAACTTTTAAATAAGTTTAATTTATATTGAATAAATGTTCAATTTGAAACGGGGGTGAATATATCGCCATCCACAGATGTTGATGAACTAGACCTTCAAATAATCAGGTTATTGCAAGAGGATTCACGTATAAGCTTTAATAAAATAGCCAGTAAGCTAGACGTGTCTGTTGGAACAGCTTATAATCGCATTAAGAATCTTGAAGAGAAAGGGATATTAAAAGGTTACACTGTACTTGTCGATCCAGCAAGAGTTGGATATGGAACAATAGCAATCATATTTATTCAAGCAGAGGGGGCTCATCTAGTAGATGTGGAAAATGAGATTGCAAAAATTGATAATGTTGTTGCAGTCTACGACATAACTGGAGATTTCGATGTAGCTGTAATAGCCAGGTTTAAGGATAGAACTGGGTTAAACGCGTTCGTTAAAAAGCTTCTATCTATGCCATATGTTAAGCGGACCGTTACCAATGTCGTCCTAAACGTCGTGAAAGAAGACTTTAGAGTTAAATTTTCATAGTTGTTTGCAATACACTCCACGCACTTTTTATGGATATTTCTTCTCACTCTTTTTTGATTATATCCTACAATAGGCTTCAAAAATCTGTAGTCCATCACCAAAACTTTATATTACTTTCAGCAGATCTGAGCGAGTTATTATTCCAACTAACTCACCCTTTCTCGTTACCAAAACTCCCGGATGCATCTCTAGCAATGGTCTTACTACGCTAATATCCGTGTCTTCTGATACAGTAGGAAGCGGTGGCTCTATAATCTTCTCAACGGGTTCCTCAGCTATGTTTGGGCTTAAGTTCTTTACGATCCCCTCCTCAGTTACCATACCAACAACTTTGTTTCCATCAACAACAGGTAGCTGCGAGAACCCATATCTTACCATTATCTCGCTAACGTTCTTTATCTTCTCCTTTAATGTTGTCGTTATTACTTCACGCGTCATTATTTCTCCACATTTTTTACCGCGCCTACTGGTTAATATCTGCAAAATTTTATTCACAGTAGATAATCTGGGATCAACCTTCCCACTTTCTATTTTGGCTAAATGAGCCTGAGAAACCCCAACCATTTTTGCAAGCTGACTTTGAGTTAATCCAGCTTCAAGCCTCATCTTCTTAAGCATTGAGCCAGATATTATCAAAAAGTGATAACCCCCAGTTATAACCCATAAATTAACTTTTTAGAGAGAAATATTTATTTTTCTATTTTTAAATCAAGTTCCTACTTTACATTTCATTACAAAACATTTGATTAATTATATATTATAGTACATATTTTTCCCATTCATTATACCGTAAATTATATATTTAATTACCCTAATAATCTTTCGATGCGTAAATAATGGATGATGCGTCAGAATGAAAAATATAACAGTTATACCTTTAAAAAGCGTTCCCCTAGAAGAACAAGAGATTGAAATTGTTGAAAGAAAGGGGCTGGGTCACCCGGATACTATATGTGATTCAATAATGAACGAGGTTTCGGTGAACCTCTGCAAGGAATATATCGAGAAGACTGGAGCAATAATGCACCATAATATTGATAAGTCTCTCCTTGTAGCTGGCGAAGTGGAAGTAAGATTTGGTGGCGGCGTTATTAAAAAGCCTATGAAGATGATTTTCGGCGATAGAGCGACATTTGAGGTTAATGGCATTAAAATACCTGTAGCAGAAATAGCCATCCAAACAGCCAGAGACTGGTTTAAGAGAAATCTTAGGTTCGTTGATCCGGATAATCACGTAAATTATCAAGTTGAGATACAACCGGGCTCACAAGCGCTCACAGACATATTTAAACGGGGTGGAAAAATTCTCGAAGCAAACGACACTTCTGCAGCCGTTGGATGGGCACCTTTAACTAAGACCGAGAGGCTTGTTTTAGACTTGGAGAAGTATCTTAATTCGGAAAACTTTAAGAGAAGGTTTCCTGAAACTGGTGAAGATATAAAGGTTATGGGCTTTCGAAGACACAGGGATTTAAATCTAACGGTTTCGATAGCTTTTGTAGATCGTTTCATAAGTGACGAAGAATATTACTTTGAGAAGAAAAGGGAAGTCTTAGAAGACATGAAGGAATTCATTGAAAGTAGAAGTGGCTCCTTTGATAAAATTCAAATTGAGCTAAATACTTTAGATGCACCTGGTAGAGGTGTGAGCGGCATCTATCTGACAGTGCTTGGAACAAGCGCGGATGGTGCCGATTCGGGGCAAGTGGGCAGAGGCAACAGAGTTAATGGACTAATCTCACTCAATAGACCACAATGCTCCGAAGCTGCAGCTGGCAAGAACCCGGTCAGCCACGTTGGAAAAATATACAATCTGTTAACTCATAAAATTGCTAATGAAATTTATAGCGAAGTTAGCAGTCTTAAGGAAGTTTACGTGTGGATGCTAAGCAAGATTGGGCAGCCAATAGATCAGCCAGTCATAACAGCCGTGCAATTAATCGCGGATTCAGAAACATGCTTTGACACCATAAGAAGAAAAGCTGAAGAAATAGCTGAATACGAACTTGAAAACATTGATAAGTTCAGTATAGATTTAGCATACGGGAGAATACCAGTGTGCTAGTCTTTTTAAACAGCAATCCTATTTCTTCGTCACAATTTTATCGGAATAAAATCAAAGTGAAATGAACATCTTGCAGTTAATTTTTTATAATTCATAAAATTATTAAACCTTTAAGGTGAATGCATGAGAGCATACATACTTGTGAATTCCGAGCCAGGCATGATATGGAAGGTTGCGGAGGCCGCGCTTAAGATTGAAGGCGTTAAGGAGGCTTATGCCGTAACCGGGCAA
>JAGTRH010000073.1:2715-6851 GCA_018396795.1 Candidatus Bathyarchaeota archaeon | reverse complement strand
AGCTAGTCTACAGAGTGGTTCCTGAGTTTATAGAGATAGCTATGGGAATTAGACAAAGGCAACTATATTCAACGATGCCGATAACACCGAATTTCTTTATCGTTAAATCAAAAAGGGATTATAGGTTGATTTAAAATTTTTAAATTGTTTTTGGAATCCATTTTCACTCGATTGATACTTCGCTGAAGAAGTTATGTAAGGCTGATAGAACTCTCGTTTCTCCGACAACTTCGAATTTACCATTTAGCCTTATATCCTCTGAGGAGCTTCCGATCATAACTTCATACTCGCCCGGTTCAACTACCAGTCTCATATGGCGATCATAGAAGGCAAGTTGATCCATGAAGAGCGTGAACTTCACTTTCTTTTTCTCTCCAGGTTCAAGTGTTACTCTCTTAAAGCCCTTTAGCTCCTTTATAGGTCTAGAGACCGATGCAACTGGATCACGAATGTATAATTGTACAACTTCGTCTCCTCGCATTTCACCAACATTCTTAATCTCAAAGGTTATTGAGACTTTGCCAGCTGGACCAAGTTTCTCTGGCGCTATCTCCAGAGATGAATACTCAAATCTTGTATAGCTTAACCCGTGTCCAAATGGGAAAAGCGGCTTGGCGTCCATGAAGACGTAATCTCTGAAGGATGATGCTCTCCTACTATAGTATACTGGTATTTGACCAGCATCCTGGGGGATGCTTACTGGCAGTTTGCCTCCAGGATTATAATCGCCAAATAGAACGTCTGCCACAGCGTTTCCACCCTCTTCACCTGGGAACCAAGTCTCAATTATTGCCGAGGCATTCTCTACAGCCCACTTTATTGACAATGGTCTGCCATTCACAAGGACTAGTACGAGTGGCTTACCCAGTTCTTTTAGCGCTCTGAGGAGTTCCTCCTGAACTCCCGGTAACGAAAGGCTTGACTGATCCCTTCCTTCACCGGTTACGGCTGGAAGACGGAACATTCCGGATCTTTCGCCCACAACGGCTACTATAACATCCGACTTTGAAGCGGCATCTAAAGCGTCTCTGAATCCCTCTTTTGATGGATCATATATATCGCAACCCCTAGCGAAGTGGATTACTGTTTCAGGCGAAACTCTGCTTTTAATAGCCTCTAATATGCTGATTATTCTAACAGCGTCTTCTTTACAGTTCAGGTGTAAAGTGTAACTGTAGTCGCCTAAAAGCCCCCTTGTAGTGTCAGCGTTGGGTCCTATAACCGCTATCGCTTTTAAATCTTTTCTTAGGGGTAAGATTCCATCGTTTTTAAGAAGAACTATTGATTCCCTGGCAGCCTTTAGAGCTAAAATTCTATCCTCAGGCGTATCAAAAGCGTTTGCTGCGGCTTTGACATCAACGTAGGGATTATCAAAGAGTCCTAGAAGGATCTTAACCTTAAGAACTCTGGAAACAGCTTCGTTTATTAACGCCTCCGGGATGGTTCCCTCTTCAACGGCTTCAAGTAATGGTTTACCATAACATCTTATTATTGGTAGTTCTATGTCTATGCCCGCCTCTATTGCTTGGACAGCAGCCTCCTTCTCGTCAGCTGCAACATGATGGAATGTTTTAAGCATTTCTATTGCGCCGTAATCTGAGACAACATACCCTTTGAACCCCCACTTATACCTAAGAGTTTCAGTTAAAAGTTCCCTGGAGGATGCGCATGGTATACCATCAATGTCGTGGTAAGCATTCATAAGAGAGTAGGCGCCAGCCTCCCTTATAGCAGCCTCAAATGGAAATAGAAATACTTCCCTAAACTCTCTAGGAGAAACATGGACTGGCGCACAGTTTCTTCCACCCTCAGGAAAACCGTGAGCTGCGAAATGTTTCGGCGTGGCAACAACACCAGAGGATAAAGAGTCTCCCTGAAGTCCCCTAATATACGCCACACCCATGCTTGCAACTAGATACTGGTCTTCCCCGAGAGTTTCCTCGGTTCTACCCCACCTAGGATCCCTAACGACGTCTAAAACTGGTGCAAGCCCTTGATGTGCTCCAATAGCCCTCATCTGCCTCCTGATGGCTGCTGTAACATTTTGGACGAGACTCGGATCCCATGTGCTTGCCAAACCGATTGCTTGCGGGAATGTCGTCGCGCCATAAGCCATTAAGCCGCTTAAACATTCCTCATGTATTATCGCGGGTATGCCAAGCCTTGTCTCCTCAACCAGAAACCTCTGAATGTCGTTGGCTATAATAGCAATTTTAGCTGGTTCCCTGGGAGAATCTGGACTACCGGCCAACCTAGTTATCTGTCCAACGCCCTTGCCAATAGTATTCAAGGCTTTTTCACGCGAAAACCTCCCGCCCTCCAGAAGCTCAGATGCTGGAACAGAACCTAATTGCGCAACCTTCTCCTCAAGAGTCATCTTACCAATCAAGCTTTTAACTTTAAGTTCTAGATCGATTGAATCCATGAAGATCCCCAAAATCATAAAGTAAATTCAACCTATAAAAGACTTATCGGAGATGCCGCTAAACATAAACTTTATAATGAGAAGACACGCAAAAATAATTGACTAATCTTACTTCATTGGAGAAGAGGGCCGGTCGTCTAGCTTGGTTAGGACGTCTGCCTGACGGATAAAATCCAGGAGGCGCAGAAAACCCGAAAGGTTGTCTGCAAGGCCGCCGGTTCAAGTCCGGCCCGGCCCACCACTTTTAAATTCGAGTTTCTTAAGATCATCAGCGTTTAACGCTGGGTTAACATCACATTTAATCTCCTTTTGGATTATATTCTAAAGTGATCTAATTGGTCGTCGCTTATTGCAGTTGCTGTGATCTCGCTTTCTTTCCCCTCATATTTATAGAGCACTTTTACTGGTGTATTTTTTGGGGCATCTGAGTAGCGCACTGTTATGGCCGCGGCCTTCTCTAAGATATCTAAGTTCACCTCGCCAATAATTAGGGTGATCGGACCTTTATACTCCTTAACCATTAGGTGCGGTATCTGGTTTTGCTCCGCTATTTCTTGAAGCCTATTGTTTTCATCCATATTCCTTCCAGCTATAACTTTCACTTTATTAATTCTGAAATGCCGTCCAATCGTTAAGAGAATCGCATCATTTAGAGTTAATTTACCCTCATGCTTCAAGTGATCTCTTATTCTGCGGGCGAATGCGGGATCCGTTAGTAGGCATCCGCCTGAGGGGGTTGGATAGTCTTTTATGCCGTATTTTGCGGCTAACTCCATCTGCGGCTTTCTACTCCTGCCCCTAATGGCGAATAGCCTCTCACCGTCAATCCAGCCATTTCTTTCAGCTTCAGTTGGCGGTAGTAGCTTAGCCGATAAAGGTCTAAGGATCTTATCCTCCAATCCTGCCTCCCGCTCTATCAATTGCATGGCATTTAATCTCTGAGAGAACGGCCTCTCATCTAAAACCTCACCGGTCACGAGAAACTCGGCGCCTATTTTGTCGGCTAGATCCTTAGCCTTTTTAAGCATAAGTATTCGGCAATCTATGCATGGGTTCATTTGGCTTCCATAACCATGAGGTGGATTAGTGACTACTTCGAGAAACTCCTGACCTAAAAAAATTGCGTGAACTTTTATGCCAAATTCTCTAGAGACTCTATCAATAAAATTGCGGTTGTATTTACAGAAAGGTGTTATAAAATGGACTGCTTCAGCATCGAGGCCCTGATCTAAAATTATCTTTGTGGCGAGTAAGCTATCTAAGCCGCCTGAAAGTAACACTAAAGCCTTAGGCTTAAGGCCGGGCCCCTCCATTCTAAATCCCGGGGAAGACTTATCAAGATGTATTATTGCAGAGCCGGGTCTTATAAACATAACATGGTTATAGACTCCCTTTCCTTCAAAACCTAGGGAAAACATTTATTAATCATATTATGGTGATGAGCGCGTGAAGGAGGAAAACGAACCGATGCTAATTGAACATGAGGTTTTAAGATTTAACCAAATTGAAGGAAATTTTGCAGCTCAAAGAGATGTTATTGCGATTGAAGAGATAACCAATCTTTATATTAATGGCAATCTTTACGCAGTCTTCCATCATCTTCCATCACAGATAAAGGAGCTCGTTATAGGGCATCTCTTAACAGGTGGCGTAATAGAGAGGTTAGAAGACATCTTAGAAATGAAAATTTCCGAAAAGAACATTTATGTCA
>JAGTRH010000073.1:0-2705 GCA_018396795.1 Candidatus Bathyarchaeota archaeon | reverse complement strand
ATGTCAAATTATCCAAAGAGAATATTCCTAGCATCCCTGGAAAACCTAGGCTACCTAGGCTAATAACCACCTTCTGCAATAGTGATTTCCCGCAACAGATATCAAATGCCGCTCAAAAACTAAGGTTTAATAGAGTAAGATTTAGTGCTGAAACCATCTTTAAATCTGTTGAAACATTAAATTCTAAGGCATCAATATTTAGGGCTTCTGGAGGTACTCACGCTGCTACCTTAATTGACGAGAATAGCGAGATTGTATCTTTTGCTGAGGATATCGGCAGGCATAATGCTATAGACAAGGTTATCGGCGAAGCCGCGATTAAAGGTTTTAATTTTAGTAAGTTACTTCTAGCATCTACTGGTAGGCTTTCTTCCGAAATCATTATCAAAGCTGTTCAAATGGGAATTCCAATTTTAGTCTCAATGTCAGCTCCCACAAGCATGGGTATAAAAATGGCGGAGGCCTTCGGTTTAACTCTCATAGGATTTGTCAGGGGAAAACGTTTTAACATCTACGCTTCACCGGATAGAATAGAAGAATGGGCTCAGCAATCTACAAAGAAAACCTCTGCAAAAATCATGTAAAAATGGCTGACATTTATATTTTTAACTCCTTATGTGATAGGTGTAGTCTCCCTTAATAGTTTCTCTAATTCATGGAGGATTACTAATTTACTACTATAAATTTTTAAATAGTTCAGTTTGTTCTTACTCACGCTCTTAAGGTCTTCTTCTGTATAGATAGACATAGCTCACAGAATTTTAGCGCCATTTTCTCCGAACTTATTTTCCCAGAAGCTACCTCACTGGCAAATTCACTTGCAACAGATTGAATCAAAGGTAAAATCTCCTTAAATTGTTCTAAATCTCCAATTCCACGCTTTAAGCGTAGATACTGGCTTATGGCCGCCTGTGTTGTTCCGAGCTTCTCGGCTACTTCAACCTGTGTGAAACCGTATTTCTCAATAAGCTCCTTGGCTACATGAGCCCTAAAGACTGGGAGGAGACGCCTCCCAACGTTCTCGCATGGCAAATACATATCAATCCGCCCAGGATCAATATAACATACTTATAATTTAAATTTTCATTCAGTAAATACTTGCGCTGTAAATGGCGCAATTAACCATTTGCGCGTCTTCAAGCACTCTTATTTGATTATTGCAGAAAATTAGTAATGAAAATAATTAGTATTTTAGTATAAGCCATAAAGATCCCTCAGTGGGCTTCATTGAATTAACTTTGATAAATGGTGCGGGATTATCCAGCGTTATCTTGCCGCAGTTTTCTGGCATTTCTAGACATGTAGCCACGTAATCTTCCGAGTTTATTAAGGAAGTAGCTTCGCACATTTCTATCGAAACCTTTGTACGGTTTGCTCCGCTATAAATCAATAAAGCTTTTTTCGCGGGGCCAGTCCAATACCATTTTCCTGGCAGTTCTCTCTGGCTTTGCACAAAAACCCTATCTTTGAGAACACCATAATTTCTTGGATCAAAAATGGAGTAGTCTACGTAAACCGCGTAAATCTCATGAACATACCCTTCTCTTCCAGTCTCTCTTCTAGTTGACCAGGTATCTCTAAATGACGCAAATAATATTTTGGGATGGCCATCCGGTTCAGTCGTATAATGAGGATGCCCAACTTGCGTAAACAAGTCGTCCACCATGAGGTTTGGCAGAATATCTCCTTCTAACAGACCTATCACCGGTATTCCGCCCTTTGGATCAAGACCCTTAACGTCGCTGAGAGGCGGTCCCATGAACATCTTTAAAACCCATTTACCAAACTCATCAGACTCCGTTATAACAGATATTCTGGGCATTAAAAGAAAGTCCAATACGTCATTTCCGCCACCATGCCAAGCAGCTACTCCATAATCTTCCACTCTCGCTCGCTCAAAATCATCCACATCCTTAATAGATAGAAGTTTTATTTTCTCTCCGGATGGTATTGATGCTACGGCATCATGGAGATAACCATAAGCTCCAATAGGTTTAAATGGAACGCCGTGATCGCCTACGCCTTCTAGAATCCGCTTAAAACCAAGCTTATTCCAGCTGGAATCGAACCAGAATACATAGGCTTCTCTATCTTGTGTAACGGTCACTATGAACTCGTCTCTCACGGGATTATATATGCCCCTGACAGCGTTCATCGTATAGGTTCCAGGAATCACTCCGGAGGGTAGGATCTTCTTAATCCTATTCACATCTATGCTCAGATCTTTCTCTATGGGTGCAACGGCTCCCTCACGTTTCAATCCAACCGGGTCCTTCCAACCAGTAAATAGAAGCCACTTCTCACCAGTCAAACTGTTAAATATTATATAAGGGGTTCCAACGCCGCCAGAAAAATCTGGAAAATCTCTCTTCAATTCTTGCGGTCTAAGCACAGGTATTACTTTTCCAAACTGCATTACAATCCCTCCCTACATAAACAAATTTACGTGTAGAATTTAAAAGTCTTCTAGATAGATGGTTTAGAAACTTCTCAAGGAGGCATAAAGATTGCAAATGACTTCCCCAAAACAGGAGTGATGCACGTTCTCCTCTAAAAGCGGCTAAATTAAGAGATAACCACTGATGAAAATACTTCTTCCCAAATTATGTAAGAGAGAACCCTAGAATTCTCCAGAGATTTATATCTCTGTTTTCATGATTTACATGTGATTTAGAGTCCTGGTGGTGAGTTTACTGGAAATTAGC
>JAGTRH010000072.1:1782-6891 GCA_018396795.1 Candidatus Bathyarchaeota archaeon | reverse complement strand
ACAGTTGATGAGGGAACTGAGATTCTAACCGGAATACCGGCTGGTGAACGGGATGAAACTGGAAATTTCCCCGAGGGAAGTATTAACCAGCGGGTGGAAGCACGGCTTATTGCCTTGGCTGAGAAACGGATGGCCCTTGCTGCATCTGCAAAGGGAGAGAATGCTCATGAATAAACAAGAATCTAAAGCCGCTATTCGACGTATTTTGGTGGCTCTGGATGCCTCATCCCATAGTTTAGCAGCACTGGAAGCAGCTGCTGAATTAGCTGCCAGAATGGAGGCAGAATTATTGGGACTCTTTGTCGAAGATATCAATATACTCCAGCTTGCTGAATTACCCTTTGCACAAGGGGTTAGTTATCCTTTTACGGTGGGTCAACAACTGGATAAATCCAAGATGGAGCGGGCGTTAAAGGTAAAGGCTGAGCAAGCCCGTCGGGCTCTGGCGACAACAGCCAAGCAGTTACATGTTCGATGGTCGTTTCGTACTGTACGTGGTTACATTACCTCAGAGGTATTGGAAGCCGCATTGGAAGCAGACCTGCTCACCTTAGGGAAGTCGAGTCGACAGTTAGCCCGACGCGTAGAATTAGGTTCCACAGCACGAGAGGCTATAGCAAGGGCCCCTCGCCCTGTATTACTAGTACAACACGGTGTCAGTATTAAGCAACCGGTATTGGTCGTTTACGATGGTTCAGAGTCTGCCAAACAAGCTTTAGCTACAGGCGCAGATATGGCCCAAGCCTACGGGGACGGACTGGTTGTACTTATCCTGGCTGAGATATCCGACGTAGCTCAACGATTAGAAAACGAAGTTACAGCGTGGCTACAAGGGCGGAAACTACAAGTAGGCTATCGGTGGTTAGATAAGCTGGATGCGCAAAGCCTGATACAAACTATCCAGACGGAAAGGGGTGGAATCTTGATACTAGGCAGTGAGAGTTCCGATCTATCCCTGGAAACCATCCAAGAGATTCTGGAAAAGATAAATTGTCCGGTGTTATTAATTCGACACTAAAGGCTAATTTTTCCAGGGCAGATTGTCAGAGACGTAGACCAATACCTATAAATCCATTCTCATCTGCCCTTGTTTATGGCTATAACGCTATATCTTTCAGGTTGTTTAATTCTTTATTATTGTTTTTTACTGGCTCGTGTCGAAACTCGACCTGACATGAGCTTGCCATTCAAGTCGATATACCAAGGTACGGTAATAGCCAACGCATTAAAACAACATAGGCTACAATAAACAGCATTGGTTCCAGCCATTCAGTCATGTTCAATATCCTCCTTATATACTATCCACACCCCTATAGAGCTTTTCGTTTGTTCTAATAGAACAATACGCTTTCTTTCAGATGCTGATGTGATCGATGTAATCAATGACATCCTAGTCGCATCTATCCTGATATATTCATTATATTATATTCTCCTGTTTTTGTTTATTCAAGCCTAGCTAAAACAGATTTATTTACAATCGGAGTTCAACAAAATCAACCAGGATAATGGAATTCTGCACGACGATTCCGGCTCCAGCAATGAACCCAATCATGGAAGTTGCCGTGAAAAAGGTATCCCATAATCCATGGGCAGGTAATATCCCAACCAGGGAGAAAGGGATTGCAGTCATAATGGTAATCGGAGTCTTGAAGGATTGAAACCAGCCGACTACTAAAATGTAGATGAGAATCAACACTGCTGCAAACGCTAAACCGAGATCTCGAAACACCTCATAGGTGATGTGCCATTCCCCATCCCACTTCATAGCAAAAAGGACTTTGTTAGCCCTGTCTACTTCAGCATCTGCCATTCTGTACTTAGCCTATGCCTCATCGAACTGCTGCTGACTGATTATCTGACTTTCAAGAAGAGACTTATAACGATCGAAGGTCGAGGCCGCGAGTGCCTTGTTGGCTTCAGCAGCTTCCTTTTCGTAAACGCAGACTGAATCAAATTAACTGCAACAAATCCGGTAAACAGAAACCAGTAAGGACTGTAATAATAACCCAGTAACAGGCTAATTAATACAAAGCTACCGGAAATTAAGCTTAAATATCTCTCGATAGTCATTTTCAAATCCTCCCTTTTAATTTCTTATGGGGAGCTGCCTCAGGCAAGCGCATTCGTAAGTAAAAGGTGGTCTCCAATCCACCGCCTAATATGACTATTTTGGGTTTTGCCTTGTTTATCACTTAAATCCTCCTTTTATTTTTAGTAATACGCAATCCCTCTATACTAGGGCTTTAAAACAAGAAACCTTTTCCCGTAAAGGGCAACTACACGGGTAATTGCAGGTATAAGACTTCATCTGAACTAAAAAGAAAAAAATATAAGCTCTGTCTTAAAACCTTACAATACTTGTGAAAACTTAATAATTAAGGGAGAATTAAGAAGTATCAGATGCTAAGACAAACATAAGATTTTAAGACAGATATTATAAATTTTTGTTGAAATCAAAAACAGTATTTATTAAGAATCTTTCACGAGTTAGATTCGCCTTAATTTATGACATTGCTTGAGGTTCTAAAGATATCAGGTTTTATCGATATTATGAGATTAAGACAACCAGCTTAAATCCGTATTTTTTATAAACCCTTATCAAAGGGCTTTGTTCATATAAAAGCTGTACCTTTGCTTTCTTGGCACAAAGGTTGCGTATCTTTTAAGTATTAAGCGAATAAATAAAAGGTAAAGGATATTAACCGATAAATAAATGTAGGTAAACTTATATTCATCTATGTTTATCTACAGGTCTAACTTTGTGTCGGTAAAAAAATGAGTATTAAGATGACAAACTTTATAATCTTTACAGGTTCAGCTAACCCATCCCTTGCTGAAGCCGTTACCAAACAGCTAGATGTACGACTGGGAAATCGCATCTTACAACGCTTTCCAGACGGTGAATTACATATTGAAATTGAGGAAAGTGTACGGGGGCAAGATGTTTATCTCATCCAACCTATCAGTCCACCTGTAGATGAACATCTCATGGAACTCCTCCTTCTGGCTGATGCTTGCCGGCGTGCAGGGGCTACCCAACTAACGGCCATTGTTCCATACCTTGGATATGCACGTCAAGACCGGCGTGCCAGAGGACGAGAACCTGTTAGTGCCCGCCTTGTGGCCGATCTTATCAAGACCAGTGGAATACAGCGTTTAGTAGCCGTCGATCTTCATACTACCGCTCTTGAAGGAATCTTCACTGTCCCCTTGGAACACTTAAGTGCTGTATCTATACTGTCAGAAGCCGTACGACCTTGGATAGAGGATAATACCTTGGTGGTCTCTCCAGACCTGGGAGCTATAAAGCTGGCAGAACGTTACGCTAGACTTCTCCAATTACCCGTAGCTATCGCTTATAAAACCCGAATTAGTGGTGAGGAGGTCCATACGAAAGGTATTATAGGCGATGTTCATGATCGTGCTGTGCTTATAGTGGATGATATGATCAGCACAGGAGGAACCGTCAAAGCAGCTATCGAAGCTCTTCTTGAGGCAGGCTGTTTACCAAATATTCTGGTTGTAGCGACCCATGGTCTATTCGTTGGTACGGCTGTGGAACGATTTCGTGCTTTACCTATTCGACGATTAATAGTAACAAATAGTGTGGATAGACCCGGAAATCTACCTTTTCCTATACAGGAAATTAGCCTGGGACCCCTTCTAGCAGAGGTTATCAAGCGTTTACATAACAATCACTCCCTGAAGGATCTCATTATACACGGCTGAAAAAGAGTCCTGGATGATAAGCGCTTTAGGAGGGGCTTTGTGTGATTGCTAAGGGCTTCTGGGAGGACCGGCAAAGAAAGATCCTTCCGAATAATATTTATTTCTAATCTGGTTTCTATTAACATCCAATTTTAAAAGGTTTTAGCGGATACTTCCATTGTAACGAAATGCTCGTTACTGTATCAATTTCTTACGATTTTCATGCTTCGTGGCGACCCAACGGGTCATGACTGTTTAGTAAGCATCACTTTTTCTGTTTGAATACCCCCTGGAGGGGAACCCCCCCTAGTCCCCCCTGAAGGGGGGCTAGGGGGGGGGTTTCTTTTTCCACCTACTAAATGGATACGGATACAAATACTCTAAAACTTTGATAAAAAACCCTTAAGGAGGAGGTAAGATTTATGAATTTAGCCCATGTACATCTTTTGCTTAATCATATTCCAGTAATAGGAACATTAGTTGGACTTTTATTGTTGATTGTTGGAATGGTTATGAAGAGCGAAGAACTCAGGAAGGTAAGCCTTGGAATGTTTGCCATCCTTGCCTTATTAACATTACCTGTATATTTCACGGGTGAACCTGCTGGAGAAGTTGTAGAACATCTTCCTGGGGTTACAGAAGAAATCATTGAAGAACATGAAGAAGCAGCCCTGACAGCTTTAATTGCTACCCTGATATTAGGCGTGATCTCCTTAGGAGGGCTGATCTATTTTCGTCACTTGGCCAGCCTGCCGGGTTGGTTGATTAAAGTATCCTTAATACTTTCTATAATAAGCATGGGATTGATGGGATGGACAGCTAATTTAGGTGGACAAATACGCCATACGGAGATTCGAGCAGGTTTTAAACCTCCCACCTCGGATGAAAAAGTAGTAGAGGAAATCCAGAAAGAATCAGAATCAGAAAAGGAGTCAAAATCAGAAAAAGAAAAATAAGAAGTCCCCAAACTTAAAAAATTCCCTTCCAGAACAGGACAACTTCAACATATATCGATTCCTTAAGGCATATTCAATATCGTAGATTATTGGAGGCCCTGTTAGTCGCTGCTTCGAACATAAAGATCTGGAGTCCGGTATTCCATTAATCTTTTGAATATGCCTGTTAATCCCCTCTGCTTAAGAAAAGGTTTTCTTAAAACAGATTTCTCCCGGTAATACCTAACTATTCCAGGATAACTCCAAGAGAGGTGATCGAGGATCTATTTACCTGCCTGTGAAGTTTTTGATGGCCTGCTGTTGAGTAATAAGTCGTTTGCCCAAACTAGAGCAAACTGCCTCACACAGATCAAAGACCATCTCATCAGAGATCCGATAAAAAGTATTAAGGCCTTCTTTGCGGCGACTAACCATCCCTGCTTCAAATAATATGTTTAAATGCTTG
>JAGTRH010000072.1:0-1772 GCA_018396795.1 Candidatus Bathyarchaeota archaeon | reverse complement strand
CTGACTACCTCCTGTTGCTTCAACAAGTTCACCCACACTCATCTCATCCTTATCTAGGGTATGAAGGATCTTTAGACGCATTGGTTCTGAGAGTACACGGAATGTTGTAGCAATTAATTCTAAAGCTTCTTCCGTTAGTTGTTGGGGTTGTTTTTTCTTCATAACTTAAATTTTTTCCTTTCCCCCTTGCTTTTGTTATTCCTACTATTTAATTACTATATGGTAATATAATCAAGTATAAATTTTAAACCTGGAGGATTGGAGATATGTCAGAAGTTAGTCAAAAGACTTATTGCGATATAAATGAACTTCGTTCTGTTTTAGATGGAGGTAGCTCCTGCTCACTTATAGATGTACGGGAATATCCGGAATATGCGGCAGGTAGAATCCCTCAAGCACGGTTGATTCCGTTAGGTGAGATTGAACAACGTGCTGGCGAGATAGATCGTTTCCGACCTGTTTATCTCGTTTGTCGTACCGGGCGACGTTCCGAGGAAGCACGACAAAGGCTCAAGGCTTTGGGTTTCACTGAAGTGTACAACGTTAAAGGTGGTTTTTTGGCCTGGGAAGCTGCGGGATTCCCTGTTGAGCGGGATCGCCATGTTCCCTGGTCTCTCGAGCGACAAGTCAGATTTGTCGTTGGAATACTGGTCTCTATGAGCGTTCTTCTCAGTGTTTTCGTTGCGCAACCCTTTGTATGGATTGCAGGATTTATCGGGGCAGGTTTGATTTTTGCGGCCATTACAGATTCCTGTTTAATGGGTATGATGCTTGCTCGTCTTCCTTGGAATCGCCCTAAAAGTACCCAGGGGTGCCTGATTGAGCAGGAAAGGATAAACTAGACGTGGAAAGTTATTTTATTCTGGGGCTGATACTGAGCGCAGCTATTGGGTTATCTCTCGGATTGATTGGAGGAGGTGGCTCGATTATCACGGTACCTGTTCTCGTTTATGTCCTGGGCGTTGAAGCCCATCAAGCTGTTGGAATGTCCCTTTCGGTTGTTGGAGCGACTAGCCTTATTGGGGCCATGTTTCACTATCGGCGAGGTACCTTGGATCTAAAAACTGGAACCTTCTTTGGTGTGTCAGGAATACTAAGCGCCTACTTTGGATCCCGCCTGACCCATTTTCTCTCTCCGGCTGTTTTACTCCTCTCATTCGCGGGGCTTATGCTTCTTATCGCAACACTCATGCTAACTAGAAAACAGACTGGTGAAGGAGAAACAAACAACAAAAATAAAAGTGCTTTAAAGGCTGTATTTACAGGTTCAGGTGTTGGATTTCTAACAGGTTTCCTCGGCGTAGGTGGGGGTTTTCTTATTGTACCGGCCCTGATGCTGTTTGGTGGCCTTTCAATGAGGCATGCCATAGGCACATCTCTGATGGTTATTAGCATCAACTGTGTTGCCGGATTGCTCGGACATCTCTCTTATGGGGGTTTCGACCTTCACCTGACTTTTCTGGTAACCTTGCTTGCTGCAATGGGCACACTCCTGGGAACTGTTCTTTCCCATAGAACCTCTCCAACCCATTTAAGAAAAGGTTTTGCTGTATTTGTGATAATAGTTGCCTTCTTTTTAATCACAAAGAACTATACGGCTCTGTTTTAAATAGTCTTTTATAAAAGAGTTTATCTCCGGAAGCAAAAATCACAAAGGAACTTTGACTTCTTCCAGATGATGGGTAATTTAAAGCCTCGAGGGAAGTTTCTCTTCCCTTATATCCCATTTCTTTGTTTAGAAATATAGCAGGGTTCTGAAGCCCGCGTGGGGC
>JAGTRH010000071.1 GCA_018396795.1 Candidatus Bathyarchaeota archaeon | reverse complement strand
TAGGGCTGTGAAGTCTGTTCCCTCACGGAAGAGTATGTTCCATGGGTGGAAGTCGCCGTGAACCCTTGCGCATCTGTGGGCTTTCTTCTTGAGCTTCCAGCGCCACTCAATGCACTTCCGCTCAATCTCCATTAGGGTTTTCTCGTCAGCGTAATCCAGCCCGGGAGGATAGCTGTCTATCAAGCCCATTATGCATTCTCCATGCCCAACGAGATCTCTAACACGCCTAATGTAAAGGTGCTCCAGCCCGGAGCCCTTAACTGAGTGAACCTCAACAAGGTAATCGGAAAGCGCTAAGCAGCGCTCAAAGTCTAGGCTTGATAATTCGCCCCGGACTTTTATCGCCTCTAGATCCAGGTAATAGGGTTTACCCTCAACAAACTCGGTCACTATAAAGAACTCTCTGCAGTCTCCAAGCGACTTAAGTGCGCCGCTAGCTGTGAATGCTCCAGCATCAACCGACCTAACATGCCTTGGGAGATTGTTGAAAGCCGAGTGCTGCCAAAGTAATACCTGCGCCCTATCGGAGAAATGCTCATGCCCAAAGCCTCCAGGCCTAATGGTCTCTAAGACAACCCTCCTAATCTCGCCGTTAACAGAGACCTCAATCATGTATGGGACGCCGTAGCCGAAGCCTTTCAACTCCTCGCCGCTCTTCTCCCGCCCAGAAGTCAACTCCAAAACCCTCAGAACCTCAGCGTTAGGTCCATAAACTTCACAAAAATACTTCTTCAAGCTCACCAAACCGGCCAAGGTTATTCCCACAGAAATTATCCTCCATAAAACTCTATAACCTAGCTACTTAAAAACTTAAAGCCCTAATCTATAGATGGAAAAGAACTCATTAAGTCTAATGATTCTTAAACCTAAAACCTCCATGTATTTCTTAACAGATTCCTTAAGCAAATGTCTATCCTCAGTCAGCATGCTTCTAGATTGGAGCACAGCCACTGCTAGATTTACGGCATCTGAAGCGTAAAGATCTAAGTCTATTTCCAAATCTTTCGCCTTTCCTAAAAGGTTGAACAATGATATAACTTTTATAAGACCTACCTCAGCCATTTCTTTGAGCGTGTCATAAGTCTGAATGATTTTTGCTTTAGGGTAATTTGCTTTTACAAGGGCTCTGACAACTTCCAAATAAGCCCACTCAGAGATTACTGGAATAATTCTCATCGAGAGAACTTCATCGCGAAGCATTAATGCCTCCCTTTCGTATTCCTCACCCACCTTAAACCATTTCACCATAACTGAAGAATCAATACATATCTCCACACTCAATTTTCATCCTCTTCCTCATGAGAGGCAATAACCATTTCCGTTAGGCTTGGCGCTTCTCCAGTACCCTCTCTAATATCATCAAGCCTTCTTCTAAATTCCTCAGCCTTGTAGGTTTTTATTAGTAGCTGTAGCGCTTTTAAGAAGGCTTCGGTCTTGCTGCTAAAATAACCTTTCTCAACGAGACCTTCTACTTCCTTAACGATTCCTTCATCAATCTTAAGGTTTACTTGAACTCTAGCCATTTTATCTACCTCAAAAATAAAGATAAAAAAGGTAGTTAAAAATTTATCTGTGGGCTAAATAAAAGGGTAAGTTTATCCAATAACTAACGATTTCAGGAGGAGATAGATGCCAACAACCCTATAATTTAAGTCACATAAAAATCACGTTTTTAAATTTAGAAGGAGGAAGTTTCGGCAATTCTTATTTATTCCTAGACGATCAAAAGTAATTTTAGTTTTGGAGGGCATTTCATGGATCTCGCGATATTTGGCGGAACAATCGTTACGATGGGGAGTAGGGGCATCATACGTGACGGCGTAGTGGTGGTTGAGGACGATGTTATAATTGATGTTGGAAGAAGCGATGAGATTAAGCGTAAGTATCCTAGATATGAGAGGATTGACGCTGGCGGAAAAATCGTGATGCCCGGCTTAATCAATACGCATCAGCATGCGGCTATGAGCTTGTTAAGAGGGTATGCAGATGACTATCCGCTGAAGGAGTGGCTTGAGAATTGGGTTTGGCCTTTTGAGGGGCATATGACTGGATATGACATTCATGTCGGCGCATTATTAACTGCTGTTGAGTCGATTATGGGTGGGACAACAACTGTTAACACGATGTACCATTACCTTGAGGACTATAATGAGGCTATGGCTTTTGCCAGGGTTGGGCTACGCGGCGTTATAGGGCATGTCTGCTTCTCATGGCGTAAAGATCGCGATAGGAAAGCCTTAGAAGAACTGGCTAGAAAGTGGCATGGGAAGGCTGATGGAACAATACGTGTCAGCGTTGACCCGCATGCGCCCTACACTGTCGATCCGGAATACATGAGGGAACTTAGAGCCATAACATTAGACCTAAATGAAAAGTATGCCTCGAGCAGTGAGCCAATAATCTGGCATACGCATTTAGCCGAGACAGAGGATGAGGCTCGAAAAACTGAGGAATCCTTCGGGGTCGCTGTCAAGAACGGCGTAGTTGATTATATGGATTCTCTTGGGGTTCTAGGCGGAGATGTTGTAGCAGCCCATTGCGTTCACCTGACGAAGAGGGACATAGAAGCCCTGAAGATGAGGAATGTTAAAGTTGCTCACAACCCTATTTCAAACCTTAAGTTGGCTTCAGGCGTAAGCCCGGTTCCGGAACTGCTAAATTCAGATGTAACAGTTGCTTTGGGAACGGATAGCCCATGCTCCAATAACTCAGCCGACATGTTTGAGGTTATGAAATTCACGGCGCTGCTACATAAGGGCGTCAATAGGAACCCAACGCTGCTTCCAGCGGAGCAAGTTTTAAGGATGGCAACGGTAGATGGCGCTAAAGCGCTTTCATGGGATCATGAAATAGGTTCGATAGAAGCCGGAAAGAAGGCAGACCTAGTCATATTAAACTTCAAGAAGCCCCACCTCTGGCCACTATACAGCGAAGTAAGCCACCTGATCTATGCGGTTAAAGCATCAGACGTTGAAACAGTCATAATTAACGGGCGGATCATCATGGAGGATAGAGAGATAAAAACGGTTAGGGTTGAGGAGGTTATGGAGAGAGCTGAAAAGGCTAGGGAGAAATTACTGGAGCGCCTGCATTCGCATTAAAAAATATTTCATCGCCCACATTCCGCAAGGAGCCTTATGCAGAGATCTAAAACTTTTCTAGCATATTCCAGAGCTTCCTCGGCATCTAATAAACTGTACAATTGATCTGGAGGTGTACCAGTCTCTTCATCACCATACATGCTCGGCTCCCTTTCTCTCCTAAGTTTCCTAGAGATCGATGCAACCTCATCTATTTTGTCTTTGAACCACTGAGGGAAAAGATCTCTATGCCTCTTAAGCACCGGTCCAACATCGTGCCATTTAGGCGGCTCTATAGCCAGCAGCCTCAAAGTTCCCTTTAGGGCCAACTCGACTGACTCTTGACTCTGCCGTATTGTGTAGGCGTGATTTCCAGTTTTCAGGGCTTCTTCAGCATGCTTTATCCTTTCCTCAGCCTGCCTCAAATAGGACCTAGCCATTTCAAGATTATTCAATTTCCACAACCTCCCCAAACTTTATGTCCGGCTTAAGTATCCAATACCATCTATTGCCAACCCAGATTCTTCTGGCACCTAGATCCTTAAGCCTCCCTCTAAGCCTATCTATAACCTTGCTAAAGAAGCCGTTTTTATCATAGAGTATGATCGCATCCTCCACCATGTCAAGGTATATCGGTCTGATTCTTGAGGCTTCCTCAACAGACAGAATTATGGGCGAGAAATCTGTGCGGAAGCCTTTATCCCAAAGATTGTTAATTATCGGCTCAAGGGGCTCTTCAATCTCGAGGAACAATTCCTGGCGCTTCATGCGGCTTTCAGGCAGAGAATCAGCAACTATAAGAATGTCTACGTCGCTGTCTCTTCTAGGAGATCCGCGCGCAACACTACCGTAAACTACAACTGAAACAAGGTTATCGCCCAATCTCGCCAGAATAAGCTCGAGAAGTCTCTCGAGAAGGAATTTATAAGGTTCCTCTATGGTTTCCAAGCGCAAATTCTCTCACAAATAAATATACGGTTGGAACTTGCTTAAATTTAATGTCTTCATGAGACAAGGAAGTTCCCTAAGGATAGCGAAAAACCCCGTAAAAACTCTTTATTGTTAGCTTGTTTCCTTCACTGCTTCCTTCACATGCACCGATCACTTTGGCTTCTAAACCGAATTTTTCAGAGAAACTAATTATATCATCAGCCACTTCCGTCTTCACCATAATTTCAAAGCCAACCCCCATATTGTAATTTTCAAACATCGCCCTCCAAGACTCTTTTGATTCGCGCTGAATTAAGAGGAAAACCGGGTCCGGGTTAAATAAATTATCCTTAATATAATGTATGTTTCTGCCTATTTGCAAGCACTTTGTTTGGCCGCCGCCGGTATTGTGCACCATGCCGGAAATATACGCGCCAAACCGCTCCATTATTTTCAGGATTACTGGAGCATAGAACCTTGTTGGTGAAAGCAGCGCTTCGCCAACACTCATGCCTAAATCATCCAAGTACTCATCGAATTTAAATCTGCCATAATAGGCTCTTCCGCCGTTGGATGGTTCAAGGATCTCCGGGTACTTCTCCTGATACCTTTTATGCATGAGGCATAGGCGTGCTAAAGTTAGACCATTGCACATTATACCGCTGTTCTCTTTGCTCTCATATATTGTCTTTCCACCGCTTCTAAAGCCTATGATTAAGTCGCCAGGCTCAATTTTTACGCCAGTTAAGGCTTCGGACAGCTTTACACGCCCATTCATCGCCACTGCGATATCCAATGTTCTGAGCTGATCTGGGAGATCAGCTGTTTCTCCGCCTGAAAAAAGAATCTTTATGCTTTGTCCTTCTAAAACTTCCAGGCTTTCTTTAAAACCTAGGCTTAAAACTTTTAAGGCTTCAATCTTATTAACCCTAAAAGGATTTACCGCCACATAATCCACAAAATTTATTGGTAGCGCTCCAACGCAGATGATATCATCTATATTCATGGCCAACGCATCTTGAGCCAGCCCCTTAAACCAGATTATATCTCCGGTTTCCTTCCAGTGAAGATATGCTTGAACAGGTTTGCTGCCGACGCTATCCATATGCGTCACTATCCCATATCCGGGAGCATATGGGTCCTCGCTTATGACGCAGAAGGCATTTGGAAAAAGATTGCTCAGAACGCCCCTGAAGGTTTCTATGCCCCTCTTTCTTACATCAACGCCGGATTCAGCATACTTCGTTCCCAATTAAATCACCAAGGTAATCATGATAAAATATGGTCGCTGGCAAATAAAGGTTAAAAATTAAAAAAATGTTGGAGATTTTATAGTTCACTTAAAGCGATCGTGCGTGATCAGAAGCTTTGCTTCTATTTGTACAATTCTTCTACGATTTTCATTCTCCACTTTTCACTTTCAAGGCTGCGAAGCTTACATGTTTCCTCCGGCGGCAGTAGAATCGGCCCGCCTAAAATTTTAGCGATTAAAACCATTCTAGCGAAATCCTCCAGCAGCTCCATTCTTTGAAAGGCTTGTTCGAGATTTACACCTAGTGTGATAGCCCCGTGATTCTTCATTAGAAGAGCATTTGCCTCCTTAAGCGAATCAGCAACGACCTTAGCGTAATCCATGGTTGTGGGGGTCGCATAATCCATTAATGGTATATGTCCAATCTGTATTATAACCTCGGTGAACGTGGGGATGTCCAGAGAGATGCCGGCGCATGCAAACCCGCCGCATATGGGTGGGTGAGCGTGAACTATGGCGTTAACTTCAGGTCTTCTCTCATAGATCATTAAATGCCACGGTGCGTCGCTTGAGGGTGGGTATTTCCCCTCAAGAACCTCGCCCTTAAGGTTCAATTTAACCACATGTTCAGGCATCATGTCAGCCAACGAGAAGCCGCTTGGCTTAATTAGAACTTCATTTTCAGTTGTCCTAGCGCTTATGCTTCCCCCCGCACCGCTTGTGAGATGTCTCTCGTAAAGTTTCCTTCCAATTCTGCAGAGTTCTTCTCGGATTTTAGCCTCTTCTCCGCTCAAACTTTTTCACCGCATTAAAGACTAAACGAGATTATATAATTCCCTGTAAATCTCCTTAACCCTCTCATAGAGCCTTAGATATGTCTCGTAATACTTATCATAGATTTTAGATGCCCCCGGATCGGGCTCCTGGATCCCTGCCGCCTTAATCCAGTCGTTTATAACCTCATAGCCCTTAAGAACCCCTACTCCAACACCGCTTAGGAGAGCGTCGCCAAGCGGTGTGCCAGGGCTCTCAGCGACGTATATCAGCGGAAACTTTGTTACGTCAGCAAATATCCTCCGCCAAAGCGGGGACTTCGCTCCGCCATCAACGATTCCCATATTAGGTTTAAGCGGGATGTTAGATGCTTTAGCGGTTTCAATATTGTGGCGCAATGCATAGGCGGCGCCTTCCATCAGCGCCCTAAATATATGTGCTCTTGAATGCGTTAATGTTAAGCCGATTATAAGCCCCTTACTGTATGGATCCCATATTGGCGTTCTCTCCCCCATGAAGTATGGTAGAACTATTAGCCCCTCCGATCCCGGCGGAACCTTCTCCGCTTCAAGATCTAACACTTTATATGGGCTTAGACCGATCTGTTTTCCAAGCGAGACTTCAATTTGCCCGAATTGATCTCTGAACCACCTCAGCATGCCGCCTGATGTAGCCGATCCGCCGAATGTGTATATCTTCTCTCTGTCATACGCTACATGCGGGTAATTGATCAATCTTGGTGTTAGTCTCAGTTTGTCTTGAATTACACTCCAGCATGTTGATGTGCCAACCATCGCTGAGTGATCCCCATCCCCTAGACATCCGAGGCTTAAGGCTGCAACTGGCGCGTCAACGCCGCCGGCGCATACCAGCGTTTCCTTCTTCAGCCC
>JAGTRH010000070.1:4852-6996 GCA_018396795.1 Candidatus Bathyarchaeota archaeon | reverse complement strand
ACAGCACCAGTATTCCAAATACTTACCACTATGATACAAGATTTCTCACCCCTCGGTTTCTCAAGAACCTTTAGCTCTACATACACTATCTCAAAATCAATGTTGAAATTGTCAACATATAATGTCATATACAATAAGATAAAAAAGATGAGTGGTATACCTATTAAAATTGATATTACAATTAGCAGTTCCGCGTTTTTTATCTTTAATAATTCTCTTTCTTTCATTTTGTCATCCTAATTGGACATTTACTGTTTTCTCTTTCTCGATATACTCGACTATTATCATGACGTTGTAGGTTGCGAAGCTAGTCGGCTTATACGTGATCCTAATCGTATCTTCGCTTCCTTCTAAACCGATTGTGGCAGGCAGAATAATCTCCTTTACCATATCGCCCTCGGAAAGACTAAGATTTGAATACCCGTTCCAGTTGATAATTTTTCCCCTGTAAAGGCTTCCGATCATCGCGTTTCTTACAATTTTATTTTTGGATTTTATCGCCTCGTTCACGGCCTCTAGGATTTGGCGTTCAATCTTGTATGCCGCTACTTCAAGCTCCCTCTCCCTCAGGAAAGAAGTGTAGAGAGATATTGAATGAAGATAGTAGGCTGTTATTAAAACGATCGCCGAGATCAAG
This sequence comes from Candidatus Bathyarchaeota archaeon, assembly GCA_018396795.1. The sequence goes on along the minus strand of JAGTRH010000070.1, from coordinate 6,359 downwards.
ACGAACTGTGCCAAGACCTGGCTCGGAATATCCATTATTAACTACCCACCACTACGTTCTTAGTGATGATCCTGATCTGCACTTCATAGATATTAGTTTTACCCTGATTACCCACTACTGTTTCATCACACCTTTCCTCTTTAAAGAATGGGCATCCTAGTCTTACCTTAATAATCAGTTTCTCGCCGGATCCCCACACTAACGGTGGATACTTAGATTCTTCTGTTGCTTCAACAGAAACCTTAGCATCCTTGCCTACGAGAGCATCTTCAAGAGTACTTGTAGAACTCCTTAACACGTAGCTGTTGAGCGTAACCAGTATCCTGAACACTGAGACTTCACTACTTATCTTTTCCTCTGATATTTCAATTGACGCCCTCGGATATAGTAAATACGTATACTTGTCGTCATGCTTAAACCCGGAAATAACGAATGAAGACCTGTTTGAAAGAGCATAAGTCCTGTTATCCCCAACTAGGTTGGTCCAAGGGGCACCGCCGTAATCACTCACGTTACTATTCACAGTCATAAGAGATTTTGAGAAGATTTGTAGTTGTTTGCCATTCTCAAGCCTAAACTCTATGTTGCAACTCATACCCTCCTTCTTGAAACCCATATTATGAACTGTTTTAATAGAACCCTCTCCATCAAGGATAGCCATTAGCTGCTCGTAATTGCTCTCCAACGCCTTTACGTCCACGGTTTCAAAGGTTGTTGACATGAGTGGAAGAATTACCGTGTAGCCTATGACCACGGCTATAGTTCCGATGAAGATAAGCAGAGAAACCTCAACTACTCGGGAAGGCATTTTCCATCATTCAGCAATTTTTAAACTCACATACGCCTCTGCATAGGGATACGGATTAGGCACATACCTTAATTTCATCGATTCCGCTCGTGCTTGCGAGCTATCACGGAGCATTACCAGCTTGATTCCATCCGGCATTTCCCTTGTCTCTATTGATACTCCCTGTAAATCTTTCTTTGGATCCGATATCCATTTAACTCTAAATGTATTTGACTGAGGCGAAACCTCAGTAAAGACCTGGACTATAAACGGTTCATAGCTATGCGTAGAGTACGGGATCATACCTATCGAACCCTCGTTTGAAAAAGCCACGTACGACCCTGCTGCAGAAACTAATGCTGAGAGCACTATTAACTGGTCTTTCCTTAAGCTTATCCTACAATAACCAAGACCATCAATAGATTTCGATATGCCCAAGGAGTAAATCGTTATATTAAGCTTACCATCCATTCCTCTTGCTGGAATAGCAATTACACTGGCAGTTATTGAAATAAATTCCTCAAGCTTTTCACTAGTAATATCCATCTTCTCATAAATCCATCTCAATACCTTTGAAATTTCCTCTTTTATTTTCGTAATAATGGCATCGGTTATCGCTTGCGTTATCTTATTAGTAATTGTATCGACGAGTTTTCCAGTAATAAATTCCAGAATATTTCCTAATAAACTATCTGTTTCAAAAATCTTTTTCATAGTCTT
>JAGTRH010000070.1:0-4842 GCA_018396795.1 Candidatus Bathyarchaeota archaeon | reverse complement strand
CGAAAATTTCATTAAGAAAATTCGTTATTTTTCCACATATTTTTTCCTTAAGAACCTCTTCCACTTTGTCAATAAATTTTTCAGCTCCTTCATTTAACTTTTCCTTAAGCTCCTCTTTGACTTCGCGAATGATTGGTTTAATGAATGAACCGATATCCATGATCGCTGCCATTTTGACGTTTATTAAGTGTTCGTCTATTTCATCAACATTTTTAATTACTGGAAGAGCTGATGCGACGATGTATGGTATGGCAAACTTCACTTCTTCTCCTCCCGCTTCTTCTTCAGAAGATGGTAAAGACTTCGCTATGTCCTCGGTAAAGAGGGAATACTTTTCCTTTTCAAAAGTATAACTCTCTCCACATGCGGGGGGCTTGCAGTGTTCGCATGGGCGATATCCCTGTTTTGCTGCATCACATTCATCTTTAAATTCTATTCGATTCTCCGGTTTTATCTGTTTGACGTGATAGCACCAGAGGTAATGATATACTTTGCTCTCCTTACTACCATAATAAGAAGGCGATTTAGTAAGCCCCTCCCCTACTTTGCCGAAAAAGTCACCGATATTAGAATACACATTTTTGAACTTAATACTGCCATTTAACATGTAAATTCCAGGCCTACCTCCTGTAATTACACCAGTCACTCCTTGCTTGGATTTGGAAAAGTTTAAATCGAATACGAATATCTGAGGGATGTAATTCAATGCCTTACTCGCCTCAGAAGAAATCATTTGTAAAATCGCTGTCATTGCCGCCTTTATACATCCTTGCCACCACTGCTTATTATGAACAGTGTCTTTAACAATTTCCCCCTCTTCAAAGTATTGGACTTCTCCTCCCTCCAATTCTTTAAGAGATGCTTCTGGAGGACTTATTTCGTAATCGAACTCTGTCAACGTTTGGGCAAAAACCTGATGAATAGCATTAGCAACAGTGTAGACCGCACCCAAAATAGGTATCTTTGTGGTGATATCGCTAGCTATGTTTCCTGCAGCATCTGCCACGATTTCATTAGTCATTTTCACAGCCTTATCAAAAAGAGGATTAAGTGTATTAATGAGAGGAGTCTTTATTTTATCGATCAGAAATTCTTTAAAGGGTTTTTTAAGGTAATTGTCTCTTATTTCTTCCAACCTTCTAATTAGATCTGTCTTTAAATCATTTCTTAGTTGATTCTCTAAACTCGTTTTGCAATCACCACCACAGTCCTTACAAATCCTAGAGTCAGTATATATTGGAACGCTTCTAAGCATATTTTCAATTTCTCCTATATTTATTATCACTTTTTCAAGCCCATTTTTCAAATTAGTAAACAGTTTATCATACATATCGGATCCTTTTGTCCCTTCTGTAACATTATCATAGGTTTCTATGACATCCATGAAACTATTGTAGCCAAGTTCTGAAAGCTTTTTTATTTTCCCCACTATATCGTTAATACTTCTAATAAGATCTTCGATTTTTTTGGAAAAAGGTGAGGCAGTGACAATTACATTGTATCCCGCCAGTCTTTCGCCTATTTTATTCCCTTCCTCGTCGTAAATAGGCTCGTAAATGCGAGTACAACTATTAGTAACAGAAATATATTCTTCTACATTATTTATAGCTGGGTTAACAATATCATTTATTTTATCAGCTATTCTTTTCATTAACTCATCTAATTGTTTATCAACCAACGCCTTCATAAAATGGAACGATGCTCCTATCACTTTCTCAGTAATTGGTGAAATCCCCATATTTATTCCCGCATTTAGCAGATTTTCTGCTTGTATCCAGACAATTGCTATGACTCTGAACATAAGTTTCTGATAAGGCAGGTAGAAGGAAACAACGCTCCTTCCAAACCTTTCTGCATTCTGAGAAAGATGATTGTAGAAAGCACCTATGACATCATTAATTCCTTTTCCCCCTGCAATAAGATTGATGATTACTCCACCGAAATCCTTGAGAATATCCTCTAACAATTTCTCAGTTGGTTCACTATCTTTACTTTCGATAGAAGGAAGTAGGATTAGGATTGCGTAAAGCCCACCCGTTCCCCCTAGCTGTTGTTTTCCTCCTCCAACGCCCGGAATGAAAAGATAGTTAATGAATTCCCTTTTCTCAGCCATCATATAGGCATACTGTATAATCTTATCCTCTACTTTGTCCCAGAAGCTTTCAGATCCGGATGAGTTCTCTGCGTGAGAAGTTAATAGGGGGGTTAAAATATTGCTAAAGATAAGTAGAAGCAGTAGGATGGCCGCCACCCTCCTCATCTAAAGTCGAAAATTACAATATTAGAAGGAAGCTTAAAAGTTTTTCTTAAACCATTAACAAAGGCTTGATACTGCTTGTAAGAGATTAAGCGAGATGTTTTTATAATATAAGAAAAATGAAATTAGAGTTAGACGGTAGAAAACATAAATTATTAACACGTGCTTTTCCGTTATACATTAACTGGCGCGCTACGCCTGGCACGTGCACTAGTGCGCGCTCTACTATTATATCTTAATTACTTTAGCTAACATAATGCTTTGATCTGCAACACAAAAAGTTATATAGTTATGAGGAGTTCAAATGGCCGATGAAGAAGATATGTCTTCTAGAGATATGTCTTCTAGTATTATTTATACTAGCATGCTACCCCTTCATTTTATCGGTTAGAAATAGCCAAGCGACGGATACTCAGGAAGGATGGAAGTTTAGAATAGTGGATGATTGGGGATTGTGGGGCAATGAAGTTGTAAAGTATGATCCTGTTGGAGGTTCCTTCGGGGCAGTAGCATACCTTTATAACAGTACTAAGCCTGTTAGATGGACTGGTGAATGGAGCTTTGAGAACTGGTTTCTCATTAAGTCTGAAGAGGCAGATACAGGCGGGTGGGTGGCTTTTCATGAGCTACCTACTGCTTGGGATAACTCTGCCCCTAATACTGAAATAAACTATACTCTAATATTGAAGCTGAAGATAGGAGGCGACATAACACCTATAACAATATTTAATGCGACTATACTTAGGGTAAACTACAACGGTACTGATAAACGTAACCTAATTGGGTTAAAAGATTTAATTCAAAAATCTCTTGTAGCTCATCCTTCACATCGGTATCCGGGCAAGGATTGGATACAAGGCATAACTCCAAGCTTCATTGAGTCAGGCTATGCTTGTTTCAAGGTCTGGCTGTACTATGTTGCTCTGCAACCTCTCGACGAGCTGGGGTTCCCGATAACTGGGACTACGCTCGAGGTAAAGTATGATTCTTCCCCCAATGGTATAACTTACATCGGAAACCAGAAGGTCGCCGGGTGGAAGGACAAGCTCTACGGGAAATGGATTACTAATGGAAGCCTTGGAAGCGAGTTCATATTTGACACAACCTACATATACCATGCTAACTACAAGGTGGGATGGGTCATACTAAGAGTACCATTAATAAACGAAACCACTGCGGGCAACTCAAAATACAGGTCCTCCTTAGTTAGCAACCTGACGTTCATATGGAGGTTTAAGAGTGACACGCCGATAAACGTGACGAAGTATTACGAAATGAAGCCGATCAACTTCGTCCCGCCGTATCCATGGGGCCACCTTAAATCTGCAAATCCGCCGACTCTCGGAGCATACTCCAGCTACCTTGGCTTGCTGATGGTGAACTCGAGCCATCGGGTTAACGCTCTCGTGAGATGGGTTATGCTGAACCTGACAGACTGCTTTGGTAACAACTGGTGGACAGTTAAGGCTGAGGCCTATGCTTTCGACAGTGCTGACAAGAACCACTACATGCTTGCAGCCACGAGGGTAGGGCCTGGAAGATACATACTTAGGTACCCTGTTCCAACATACCCGTTTGGAAACACGACGCTCACCCTAGGAGTCGAATGGTACTACAGCCTTGTGAACGTTTCAAGGTGGAAAGTGGGATACACGTGGCCTCCGCACCCAAACGGCTACAGGATATACGATGAGCTTAACCCAGCAGGCTGGAAGTCCAACATCCCATCTCCCTACCCGCGCGGCATACTGGGCGTGGACAACTATTGGCAACAGAGGTCAAGAAGGATTAGGAACAATATGACTTGGGTTGACGTGAACTTCCATAGTTCAACCGAGCTCCCAGAGGAGCTTCCAGACTTCGTAGCTAAAATATGGCTTCCCGCGACGATAGGATACAGGAAGGCTGAGAACCTAACGGTCCGGTGGAACGGTAGGAACGGCTACGTGGTTTTGCCTGACATGGAGTACTACGCTGGTCCAAACCCGGCGACGATACCTCAGCTGGACCCGTACAGCATCGCAGGCCTTGAGGGCTTCGATCACTTCTATGAGGCTATGATCCAATATTTCGGTACTGCTGGAAGATTCGGTGGCAACGGCTGGCTTCCAACCAGGGAGGTCGGCTGGGTTGACTTCGAAGCATGGTACGAGGGCACGAAAGTATTGGACACGTATGCTGACGGCAATAGCCTTAAGCTGGAATGCTGCGAAGCCAATCCACCAGACCCTACAACGTGCCACTACAGCTTCACGCTTAAGATATACGAACATTGGCAGAGATGGTACAACAGAACTATTACTATTAAGGCTGATGGTACAATTGATCCAAGGGATGCACCCATCATAAGAGATGGAGATACATACTCTTTAACAGCTAATGTTGAGGTAACTTCTAAAGAAGGAATTATTGTTGAAAAGGACAATATTATCATAGATGGGAATAATCACAGGTTAAGAGGTGGGGGAGAATATGATGAAAACAAATATATTTGGGGAATACTTTTGATCGAGAAAAAGAATGTTACGATTAAGAAAATGGTGATTCAGGGCTTTAAAATAGGAATCTCTCCTAGTGAGGCCTTA
>JAGTRH010000007.1 GCA_018396795.1 Candidatus Bathyarchaeota archaeon | reverse complement strand
CACAAGGTTCCAAGATTATTTTGGTAATCAACGCCCAATTTATTGTTTTCTGTTACCAAAAATTCTGAGTCTATTCTTTAACTCTTATATACCTGCTTTGTCTTTTGTTTTAAAATTTAAGCTTCCTAAGTGAAGCGTTATGTTTCGTCGGGTGAATGAAAGCGGCTGGTGGTTGCTTTTCATCTGTACTATAACTCACGTTTTCGTTCATGTATTTACGATGATGCATACGGCGCTTATACCAGTACTCATGAAGGATTTTAGTCTCACGATATATGAAGCTGGGCTTCTTGTTTCAATACCGCAGGTAATCTCAATCATGTTAAGTTTACCCTATGGCTTTATAACCGATAGAATAGACCCGCGTAAGTTAATCGCTTTAAGCCTGCTTTTAGCCGGGTTATCAGGGTTATCTGCAAGTTACTCTTGGAATTTTATTACACTTCTTGTTTCAGTTTCCTTTATACCACTCTCGTCATCAATTTACCATCCACCTGCACTGAAAATATTAAGCGAGAATTTTCCAGGCCAACGAAGGGGTAAAGTTTTAGGAATACATGGGGCTGGAGGGACAACTGGAGTGGCAATAGGCCCTATAACTCTCGGATTGATGCTTGAAAGGTTTGGTTGGCGCCCCTCTTATCTGATTTGGTGCATTCCAGTTCTCCTCTCAACATTGCTGGCATTTACTTTACCATACAGGGCGGAAGTTAAAAACATGAAAAACATTAAGACTGTTGGTGATCAAACAATAAATGAAAATAACAGTAAAAAGTTAACTCTAAAATTAAAGAATATTAAACATGGATACCTGCTTCTCATTCTAGCCACAGGAGTAAACAGTTTAGGGCAACAAGCATTATCGACATATATGACTGCATACTTAGTTTCGGTCAGAAAGCTCTCCGAGGCCAATGCAAGTTTACTCTTCGGATTAAGCCCATTTATTGGAATATTAGGCTCGTTGATCGGAGGATACCTTGGAGACAAGATTGGGAGTGAGCATTGGATGACAATTGCATACGTGAACACGGCATTTGTCTATTCAGCGGTGTGGCTTGGGCCATCATGGACTCTCACGCCATTTTATCTCATAAGCGGATTCTTCGGAGGCAGCACCCTCGGGCCCTCAACAACGCTCGTAGCGAAATATTCTCCAAGAGAGAGACGTGGTCTAGCATATACCATTTTCATGCTTTTTCCCAGCATAATCGGGTCTATTTCCCCCTTAATCGCGGCATGGTTGGTTGAAGAATATAGTTTTGCTGGATTATTCCCTTTCACTGTGACTTTAATTATTCTAAGCGCCTTTATACTGCAAACTCTTCCCAAAGAAGGTTAATGCCTGCTTCACGCTTTGTAGCTTCAATTCAAAAAGAAATCCCATAAACCATGCTAGCTCGCTTATTAAACGTATATAGTTTATGGAGCATGATCTAGTTTCAGTTTCTCTTTTATTCTCTTCTCAAGTTGCGGGTTTACTTCTATACCTATGCATCTCCTATTTAGTTTTAGGCATGCCTTCATTGTTGTTCCTGAGCCTAGAACTGGGTCTATAACTAGTTCTCCTGGATCGGATGATGTTCTAATGCATCTTTCAACTAGTTCGTCCGGGAGTTCGTTTCCGGCTGTTTCCTCACCATGATGGTATGGCCTCTTAATTACCCAGACATCCTCTGGATAGTGCTCAGGTTTATTAAAAGTGTAGTCCTCTCTATCCTTAACTAGCAGAAGCAGGTGGTAGTGTGATGTGACGAACTTTCTCCTAGTGAATACACCAAACTGATACTTCCATATAACATGGTTTAGCTGTATGAAACCAGCGTCCTCTACAGCGTTTAATACATGCCTGAGGTTATTCCAGCCTGAGACAAGCCACATACTGCCATTAGGCTTTAAAGCCCTATAGCACCACTCGGCCAGTTCCCTAATAAACTTAGGATACTCCTCCCTTGGAACCTCAATATAAGAGAGAGCGTCCGACGTCCTATTATAGGTCTCAAGATTGGCCTTAAAATCTATCCCAAATGGGGGATCAGCAAAGATTAAATCAGCCTTAACATCCAACTCAACATTCCGAAAATCATCAAGGACAACCAGATGGTCATCATCAATCCGGAGAATATTTCCAGTCTTGCATTTCAGCATCTTCTCCGCACCTTTTCGCCCCTTCCTCATTTTAGATAAGCAAATCTTCCTTTTAGTCTTTCTGCGGTTTTATAATGAGTTCTTTTAGTTTCTGTTTTCTTTGAATGATGAAGAGATGCCGAGAAATGATCATTTTACGCTATAGTAGAGATATTATTGCGAATCCAACTAAAGCCAGTATAGCAATTATTATGATAAATAGGATTACTGCAATTATGGCTATTGCTAAAGCCTTTAACCAACCACAGTCAAAGAAGTGCTTGATCAACGCAAGCCAGATTACCATCATAATTATTGCTGCAGCTATGCCGCCTATAACTCTGCCAATTGCTGAGCTGAGCATGGTCCCGATTACAGTTCCAAGAAGCACTATCCATAGAGAGTCCGTAAACTTAGCTTTCTCCTTACCAGCTAGCATTCTGCCTGAAAGCCATAACACAGGTGAAATAAATATTGTATTTACGATTATCCCGACTAAAAGGGCGGTTACATCCATGCTGCTATTCCCCTCGTATTATAAGACGACCCCTTTTATAAATCTTTTAGATTAACCTCCACACGCCCACCTGCCAGTAAGATCACTAATCCAAAGGGAAGCAGAGGCCCTAATCATACCCACCCAAATAACTGAGTTCATAAAACAGAAAGTCTTAAAAATTTTGAAGCAGTCTCTCTTGTTGGAGCGTGAGATTATTGCTCCAAATCAGAGGCACATATAATATCGAAAAATATCTTGTTGGTGATGAAAGAATCCCGCTATTGATTTTCTATCGTGAACAAGAGAGAGCGATACCCGTCATAATCTGCCTCCACGGATGGAACGGTCATAAAGAGGATATGTTAATGACTTGTTTAAAATTGGCAGATACAGGTTTTTGCGCAGCAGCAATTGACGCACGTATGCACGGTGAGCGTTTCCAATTAGACTTCTGGGTTAAGTTCTTTGAAAACTTTCCGAAAACCTTCCTCACTACTGTTGTGGAGACAGCAAAGGACGTCAGCAGGATCATAGATTTTCTAGAATCTAAGCCCTTTATTGACTCTAAAAGAGTTGGGTTAATGGGTGGTTCAATGGGCGGGTTCACAACTTCAGTCGCGGTAATGATGGAAAAAAGAATAAAGGCTGCAGCTTCAATTATTGGGGCTGCAAATTTTCCTCAATTAATTAAAAATTTATCTTCTGTAGAGATCCCTATATTTAACAGCTTGAAGAAAGAACCAATGCTTAACCCTGACGAAGAGACCAGAAGGTTTTGTGAGAAATATGATCCGCTTAATAATCTTAGCAAGTTTCCCCCAACAGCTCTACTTTTAATCGGAGGTACAGCAGATACTCTTGTACCTAAGGAGTGCATTATTCCGTTTTATGAAGCGCTTAAACCATATTATTGCAGTAACCCACAAGACCTAAAACTGGTAATGTATGACGTAGGACACGCGTTCACTTCAGAGATGGAAACCGAGGTAACGCGCTGGTTCAAGGAGAAACTTTATCCATAAGGCATAAAGTCAAACTGGTGTTTACCACAGTCTTAAAAGAAATTACCAAGCTACTAGACAATTATCACCGAAACTTACTAAGTTTAAATTCCTTGTTTATGAATCGAATCTCTCGATTCTCTAGCAAAGAAAGGTGGTTTTTGCTAACAAATCTCTTGCAGGTTTGTGCTAAAGCATAGCATTATATTTGTGGGAGATGAAATACCTTATGTTTAATAAGGTGACGTGGTTAATGTGAACACAAAGATCGCTGTTATAGTTGTTTTCGCGGCATTGATCACGGTTAGCACATTTTATGTTTGGTATTTTCGGCTTCGTGATTCTGCGCTAACTTTAAGAGAGGACTTTGAAGACGGATTCGGCGAATGGGTTGTAGACGCGGATGTGCCACTTGACCCAAATAACCCTGGGCATTATATTGAATGGAATATAACGCGTTCAACTGACGTAGCCAGCTCTGGCCAATACTCACTAAAATTTTTTATTGATGGGCGCCAGGATGATGGAACCATATGGATGGAGAGAAAGATAACCATTCAGAAGGGCGCACAAATACAAATCGCAATATCCTTTGATTTCTACAGTGAACAGGAAAGCTTTAACACTATAGCCGCCATATGCGCCTATGCTGGCGTGCGAAAACCTGAAACTGAGGAAGACTTCACCGTGATCGGAAACGCTAACGAGGTTGAAGGCTGGAAACGATATAATTATACAGCGAACATAAATACTGGTTCAAGCGAAGAAATATGGGTTGCTTTAGGCATCTCAGTGCGCTGGGAAACCCACATGACATACTACATTGATAATGTCGAAATAAAAATTATTTAACTTTGCGATGATAAATCCATTTAATCAAGCTATAACTTACGAACGAATCTTTCAAGCTTTAATTCTGTCATCAATATTCTGCAAAAATCGTCCGCTTAGAAGAAAACCTAGCTTTAAGGGAGATGAATGAGGTGTCTCTGTAAAGTGCGGCTTAACTCGTTCGATGCTCATAACAGCGTTTTCTCTATACTTCCAAATAGACATCTATGAATTTCCTATACCATTCCTCATATTCTTTTGTGGTTATAATATGTATTTCTAGAGGCGTTATGAGGCCTATTTCCCTAGCGATCGCCAAGCGCACCCGCCCTCTATAGGAGGCGCTACATGCTTGGTCCGTGATGAGCAGAATGTCTATATCGCTGTCAACCCTCATACCGCCACGAACATAGCTCCCGAAGACTATGAGCCTACAGTTTGGATCAAATTTTCTACACATCTCTTTGATCCTTCCTAGATAATATGCTAAATTACTGATGTACGATTCTCTAATTTTTAAGTATTCGAGCTCTAAATCAACTAACGTAACTCTAGGCATTTAAACACCTCAAGGATTTCCTCACTAAGCTTCAAGATTTTAAGCGCTATATTCATGTCGTATTCTCTGGGCAAGTAACGTGATGAGATATATGCTTCCTCAAGCAAATATAGGGCCTCAAGATTCTTATCTAAAAAACTATCTAAGTCCTTAGCATTATAAACTCTTACAAGATCCTTAAGTAACCTAATTATAGAGTGAGTCTTTGGGTAATCACCTATCCTCCTATACAACAGATATTTTGAATATAGCTGTATAAACTGCTCAACATGGAATAGAACTAAATCATAGTCGCCATGCTCAGAATCACTTTTAGCATCCCTCAGAAAAGATAAGGCTCTCCTCTTAAGTAACTCATAACTCACAGATATGCTCACCCACACCTTTAGAGATTGAGAACTCGAAAATAAAAGTATTTAGTTAAGGGTAAATCCCTCACAATGTTAGTTCAAGAAGAACATATGTAGACGTGCTTTGGAATGCTAAAATTGGCTTGAAGACTTAAAGAGTCTGTGAAAGAGTCCAGAATAATGAAATTGAGTTCTCATAATCAGCGAAAGGATTTTTACTTGTGGAAAATTCTATGTTTTTATAGCCAATATTACTGGAATTCTGCTAATGAATACTAGGGTTACAATTAGAAATAAAATCGAAGTGTTCGGCGCAAAATAAGCCCATAAGATCCCGCCGAGTATCGGCCCCAATATGGAACCTAACCCATACGCAGCTTCAGTTAGACCGAAGCTTCCAGCCCTTCTTTTCGACGGCATATGTTCCATAAGCCATGCTGAATAAGCCGGGTTTGATAGATTTCCTAGGAAGGTAACGATTCCAAGGGTGTAGATGAATTGAATTAGGCTCGTTGCTAATGGGATTAGCGGAATTAAAAGCGTTGAGGCTATACCGCTGATTAAAACAATGGTTTTTCTACCAGTTTTATCCGCCAGCCATCCTCCTGGGATTTGGGCCATCGCTGTTGTTATCCCCCATCCCGCTGAGTAGCTGATTCCCATTTCCGATATTGAAACGCCAAGTCTATACATTAGGTAAGCGGTGAAGGATGTTATTAGAATACCATTGGCTAAGCCCAGTAGCACATTATCCACTCCGAAAAGGAACATAACCCGTTTGTAACCGATTTTTGTTTCATCGTTTGAATTTTTATAGTCAATTAGTTTCTCTGTTTCATTTGTTTCTTTCAAGCTTTTCGCAGCCTCAAAAATTAGGAAGAGAATTGCAACTGAAATCAGGAGGGCAAGCAAGAATGGTAGTCTCAGACTGAGTTCTGCTAGGAAGCCGCCGATTACTGGAGCTGGAATTTGGCTAATTATCCATGAGAGGTTAAATATTCCGTAGGCTGTTGCCCTCAAATCTTTTCGTGTTATATCCGATATCATCGCATTTATGGAGGGCACCATTATGCCGAGGCTTATTCCCCTCACTAAATAGGATGCAAATACCCAGAAAATATTATCTGATATTAAGAGAAATAAGTAGGATAGTGGAAGAGGTAGAATAGAGATAATTAGAAGTCTTTTTCTTCCAAACTTATCTGCAATTAGGCCTCCAGGGATATTCGCAAGAGTTCTTGTGAAATAGAAGAACGAGCTGAGGGAACCAAGAGTAATAACTACGAGGGCTTCTTCCACCAGAAAATCTCTTATTAAATATGGGGTTGCAGGGCTTGTAATCGAATCGGCGAAGGTCCATAAAAACATCACTAGCCACATTATTAGGAAAGTAAAACCTAGAGAAGAAAAGTAAGATGTTAAGCGTTCCATTAATTCTACCTCGCTTTAAATATTACCAGTGGCCACATTAATTTAGTCTTTTGGACAAAAAGATGGAATAACTGATCACCAAAGAAGAGTGGTTAAATATCCTTAACATTCTCCTATTTTCCCCTTTAGGTGCTGTACACTCCGTACCGATGATTTTCGTCCCGTATAGAATCACTAGACGCAACCAGATAAACTGAACTATTAATCTAAGATTTTATAGAACGAAATCCACTCTTTTCAGAATTTAAGTCACTTGCATCTAAATCTTCCATTATCTTATAATAATGATATATTGTTGCCGACCAAATGGGAACTAGAGTTCTTTATTATTTTGAGCCCCTTTAATGCATAATCTTATATTGCATAACCATATCGGTTTTAATTAAAAGTGATTATTGAGAGGTTGATGTTCGAAATGTTGTTAGAGCACATGACAAGCCCTGATGTGAAGGAGGCATCCGAAAAAGGTCTCGTTGCAATATTGCCCATAGGCTCAATCGAAGTCCACGGTCCACATATGCCTCTAGGAACGGATTCGATATCGGCATTTGAAATCGCTAGAAGAGCGGCTGAAAAAGAGGATGCGGTGGTTTTGCCGCCGCTATATTATGCTTACGTTCTCGAGAACAGGCATTTTCCTGGAACAGTTTCTCTGACGGCCAAAACCCTACTAACTCTCCTAGAAGAAATATGCGATGAAGTTGCAAGAAACGGGTTCAAAAAAATTCTGATAGTCAATGGGCATGGCGGGAACGCCTCGCTTTTGAGAGTCTTTTTGAGAGATAGCCAAGCTAAGAAAAAAGATTACGTGGTTTACGCAATTATTGCACCTTGGGAAGCATATGACGATTTGGCTACCAAACTAAGTGAGGGAAGAAAATACGGTCACGCTTGCGAAATAGAGACAAGCATTGGGCTTTACCTATTCGGAGATCACATAAAAATGGGTAACGTAGAAAGGGAGGCTAGACTTGGAAAAACTGGACTGCCTAAGGGGGTCGAGACAGCCTTTGACTGGCAAGCATACGCAGTTGATTTGTATGTCGGCGACCCAAGGCATGCCACAAAAGAGAAAGGCAAACTGCTCGTAGAAAGAATGGTCGAGTGCCTAGTGGATGCAATACGAGCAATTAAAAAAGACAATGAGGTGCCAAGGCTACTAGACGAATATTACCAAAAAACTTATCATCACTGTAATCACTAAATGGTTAATTCACCATTGCGCTAGAGACTAGTGAATTACGCTTATAAAAACCATAGCGTAGGCAATTTTGTCAACATTGAAAGCTTAAATGGAAATATACAGTAATGGTCAAAAGTCATGAGTTAGCAAGGAAACTTCCACCCATTCTTGAATTCCCTATCCGCCAATAGCGAGTCTGATCAATTTAGTCTTCCGCTAATAAAGGGAAAGTCTTCATCTACGATCTTAGGGGAATGGTTAAGAATCGAAGTATTCACAGATTATATGTAGAAAGTAGCACTTTTAAGTATGGAATGATTAAGAGGATGCATAAATAATGAACATGAAGGAAACGAACGAATCCGCTGGAAGGAGGCGCCGTTTAAAAATTGAGGGTGGCAGGGATTTTAAAGAGAGAGTGCACCAAGCACTTAAACTCGTTAGGACTGCTGGTTATTATGATTTTTTAAAAACATATATTCGCTGTATAAAAGAGATTAATGGCTTAACGCAGCTTAGGGTTTCTGAAGCAACTATATGGGCAAATAAATACGCTGTTGAGAATCCAGTTGACGCGGCAGGCAGATTCATCCAAGAAGCATATTACATGCAAATACACCTTGAAGGTAAGTATCCACATGAAGGTGTGATAGAACTCCACACCTTTGAGAAGCGTATAGAATTCCTGAAAAAATTAAGGGAGAAAAGCCGAAAACAAGAGGTTAAAAACGAATGTGAGAGACTGATAAGAATGTGGAATGAAAATCTCCTAATTTATTAAGTCGCTTCGAGAATCTCATCTACATCCTCTTCGCTAAAGTCTTACTAAGGAGGCGCCCTCAAAACCCATCGAGCATCTGAGAGGAGTTTTCGTATTGGTAGATTTTGAGGACACTTACTCTCGCATGTACCGCATCTAATACATGTCTCAGCTCTATTCTCTTGTGGAATGGCTGCATTATATCTGTCTATGACTTCGCGTCTCTGTGGCTCATCAGCTCTTAGCGCCATATTTAAGAACGCTAAGATATCGGGTATTCTAACACCTTGGGGACATGGCATACAGTATCGACACCCTGTGCAACCCACGAAGCCATGCTGGAGATATTTTTCCTTAACTCTTGTGATTATTTCAAGTTCTTTGGGCGTAAGTATATTTGGAGCTGAGCGATCAGCGATTCTTATATTCTCTATGACTTGCTCCATCGTGCTCATGCCGCTTAATGCAACGGAAACCTCCGGATGGTTCCAAACCCAGAGAAGCGCCCACTCAGCAGGAGACCTTTTAACTTCAGCCTCATCCCATATCGCTTGAACTTCCTTGGGAGGCGTAACCGCAAGTAAGCCGCCCTTAATAGGTTCCATTACCACAACCGCAAGACCCCTCGAAGCAGCGTACTTAAGTCCTATTGTTCCAGGCGTTCGCACACTGCTTTCATTATCTACATAGTTATATTGGATTTGGCAGAATGTCCATCCACTATAGCCGTCAATTATCTCCTTAAAGACTTCAAACTCATCGTGGAAGCTGAAACCGAAATGCCTGATTCTACCCTCAGCTATCTGTCTTTCAGCCCAGTCAAGAGCATTTAAATCAAGCGTTTTCCTCCAGCCATCCCTATTGAGCCCATGCAAAAGATAAAAGTCAACATAATCAAGCTGCAGTCTCCTCAGCTGCTCGTTAAAGATTTCATCAAGCTCCTCAGGCTTGCTAACCCTGCCAATCGGCATCTTGGTTGCAATCCTAACTTTATCGCGGTAGCCGTCCTTCAGTGCTTTTCCAACAACAACCTCACTGTTTCCGCCATGATAGGGGTAAGCTGTATCAATGTAATTTACACCGTGGTCTACAGCGTATCTTATCATTCTTATGGCTTCAGGCTCATTCACCCTATTATAGTCGCCGTCAAGCGTGGGCAGCCTCATAGCACCAAAGCCAAGTACAGAAGCCTCCCAGTTCAGCTTACCGAACCTTCTATACTTCATATCAATCCACCATTTAATATCAACATCGATATTAAAGATTGTATGTATCAATGTTGATATTAAGTATTTCGATCCGGAAGAATCAACTCAGTCATGCTTAGAATCTATAAAAATCCGAACAATTAGTAGCAAAGGCTTTAAGTGTTAATAATCTTGGTATGAGACGCAGGCTCGAGAAGTTATAAAGGTGATCCTTGAATTCTTGGATAATTTTATATAAACTTGCGTGTTAATCTGCTTTTGAGGGTTTTCTCATGAAATTAAGAATTAGCTGGGGGACTTATTGGGATAAGGTTTATGGCTGCTGGTTGGGTAAGAATGCTGGTGGAACGGTTGGCGGGCCTCTAGAAGCCCTTTATGGGCGGGAGGAGATGTTTGATGTCTGGTGGTATCCTAAACTTGTTGAGGGAGGGATACCAAATGACGACCTAGAGATTCAGCTTGTTTGGCTTCAGGCGATTAAGGATCGCGGTATTCATTTATCGGCGCGCGACTTAGCTGAATATTGGCTTGACTGCATATTCTATAATCCAGACGAGTATGGGTTGCATAAAACAAATTTAAATCTTGGCCTGCAGCCTCCTGTTTCAGGCTGGTATAACAATTGGTTTAAGGATTGTATGGGCAGCCCAATAAGATCGGAGATATGGGCTTGTATAGCTCCCGGTGCACCTAACATCGCTGCCAGATACGCCTATCAAGATGCTATATGCGATCACGCTGGAGGCGAATCAATTTACGGTGAAATATTTAATGCAGTCGTTGAATCAGCAGCCTTTGTTGTAAGCGATCGAATTAAGCTCGTGAACATGGGTTTAGTTGCGATCCCAGAGGGCTCATTAACTTCAAAAGGTATTCGAACCGCGCTAGAAGCCTACTTAAATGGATTGAGCTGGAAGGAGGCACGTGAGAGAGTTAAAGAGGCGGTTTACAGTCCAGTAGCCCAGTATTCACCTATAAACTTGGGCTTCCAAACCATTGGTTTACTCTATGGGGAGAATTTTGGGGATGCCATCTGTAAAGCTGTGAATTGCGGATGGGATACTGACTGCACTGGAGCAACGGTTGGCGCAATATGGGGCATAATATACGGCAGAAAGAATCTTCCGGAAGAATGGATTAAACCTCTAGGCGATTCAGTAACCGTTAGTAAGGGAATTAAGAATATACATGTTCCAAGCACGCTTAAGGATCTAACCGATGATATATGTAACATAGGCAAAAAGGTTCTATCCTACTTTGATGCTCCAATCGAAATATCAGAAGCCGATGATTTTGCACGCGCGGAGGAGATTATTAACCCTCTAATTAAAGAGATTAAAGTTTTTTGGAGTCTTCCGCCCAACGTGGTAGATTACGATCTAAGTAGCGTAAAGGTTTCCGTCACATATTTAGATGGACCAGCCGTCCTTCCATATAAAGCAAACCGGTTTATAATAACTATTGAAAACATTCGGTTAACATCGATTTCAGGTTCATTAGAGGTTTATACGCCAACAGGCTGGTCTCTGGAGCCCAAACCTTCACAGCAAATAGAATTACAAGCTAAGGAGCATGTTGCCTTTACGTTCTCTGCCACTGCGCCGGTAGCCAGCATAAATTCCTCGAATGAATGCTTAGTTAAAGTGGCATTAAATGATAGGCCGAGATGCGTGATCATTCCAGTAGTGTTCGTCGGAGGCTATCGCTGGCTGGTTTCAGAAGTCTTTCGTGAGCCATTATCTTTTGATGCGCCTTTCCCGCCGGAGAAAGACTTAAACCTCTATGATGTCGGCGAAGGATGGAAGGCTATTTCATGGCCTGAAAACTCCCTTGAAGTTGAGGGGTTCTTTGAGAATAAGCCGGGAATAATATACCTTAGACACTTCATTTACTCGCCAAGTGACCGAAAAACTATAATTGGCGTGCCAAACAATAGCCGTATGAAACTCTGGTTAAACGGCAAATTAACCCACGAAACTATTAAGCCAGTTCCATTAAGACCAAATTACAGCGGTGATGGATCAAACTATACGATTGCGGATCTTAAGAGCGGATGGAATCATGTAATGATAAAGCTCATGCGCGGTGAAGAGCCACTTAAAGCTCACTTCACAATAGCAGATAGCGAATGGCATAAGGGAGCAACAGACCTAATGCGCTGTAGATTCCCATGGGAATAAAAAATCAAATCAAACATTTATTTACTTATTAAAAACGGCTCTATAGTGGGGGATATGGGATCTATTGAATTATTGTTCCAATCTTTGCGCCACTAATAGCTAAGAGTATGTTTTCAGGTTTAAAACCATTGACAACTATGGTTTTTATCCGTTTCTCCTTTAGTATGCGAACCGCTTCTGGATCAATTATTTGGTGTATGCCCGCCCTATGCTTATTCTCGGCCAACAGCCCAGTTAATTCATCAAAGCTTATTTCATCTAGCTTTTTAGCATCCTGATATCTTCTCGGATCCTTAGTGTATATGCCCTCCTGATCTGTTGCTTTAATAATTAGGCTTGCTCCAACCTCTGAGGCCAGAAGCGCAGCTACGGTGTCTGTTGTCATGCCCGGTTTAACGCCGCCCATAACAGTTATGCCCCTCTCACTTAAAACTTTAGCAGCCTCTTCGATTGTTGTCGGTATGGTTTTCCAGTTGTATCCGCCAATCTTCATAGATAACGCTTGAGCAAAAAGTCTCGAAACAGATATCGCCAATTCATCCTGCTCCTTCTCGGATAACTCAAGCATACGTGCTAACTCTATGAATTCTCTGGCCAGCTTGCCACCGCCTACCACAACAGCCACTTCATGCCCCTGGCTTCTCAAATCTTTAATTAAATCCGCGTATTTCCGGATTAATTCCGGATTTGGCGGCGAAGCTGCAACCGAACCTCCAACCCTTATGACAACTTTCATCACGATGCACCGTATTTTCAGTTTTGCTGGCCGCTTAAATTTATTTCCAAAAGAATTTAATTGCATCGTTGACCAATTAATAATTAGCCGTCTAAAGCCGGGATTCTTTATGCTTGAACTTATCTTTCTTGGAACCGGTGGTGGGCGCTTCGCTACGATAACTCAGAAAAGAAGGACTGGAGGAATAAGAATAATCTCAGAGCAAAATAAGGTTAATATGCATATTGATCCAGGCCCTGGGGCGCTCGTGTACTCGCTGGAGATGGGTCTAGATCCCCAGAAGATTAGAGCCCTTTTCGTATCTCACTCACATCTTGATCACGCGAATGATGCTGAGCCGCTTATAGAAGCTATGAGTGAGGGAACAACTAAGAGGCGTGGCGTTCTCGCAGCCTCTCGGAGTGTCCTTAGGGGTAACGATGTATGCGAGAGCTCCATCTCACGATATCATCAATCAATGCCCGAGAGAGTTATTGAAACGGTGGCTGGTTCATCATTTGAGGTCGACGGAATAACCGTTAGTGTATGCAGAGCAGTCCACTCGGATCCAGACGCGGTTGGATTCCGCTTTGAGGCTAAAGGATTTGGCAGCTTCGCCTACATGCCTGACTCAGAATACTTCAGTGATGCATCTAAATTCTATAGTGGATTAAGGCTGCTTATCCTATCAGTCTTAAGGCCTTCTGGTCAACCATGGGAGGGGCATATGACGACCGATGACGCTATAAGAATAGTTGGTGAGACACGGCCTGAGATGGCCTTAATAACGCACTTCGGTATGCAAATTATACTCAAAGGACCAGAAAAGGAGGCTGAGTTAATAGAGAAGAAAACTGGTGTTCCAACTAAGGCTGCCTTTGATGGAATGCGTGTTCTCTTAGGAAAAGAAATAGTTGTGGGTGGAAAAATTAGGAGAGAAAGGGACTTAAGCAGTTTCCTAGGCTGAGCGATTTTAACGCTTCATTACGAAGACTTCTTCAGAAATCTTTTCAGCTTCCTCCGTCTCCGGTTTACCGAAAACTAAAACCTTAATCTTATGCATGGCTTTTAGGTCTTCTTCGAATGGTTTTAGGTCTATTGGCGCGTAAACAACAGCGTCCAGCTCCTGATTTAGGGCGATGCTGCCTCCTTTCTTATACTGCCAAATAGCATTATTGAAGTCCATAAATTTCGGCAAAAGATTTAATACGCTATCTTTCCACTCGTCCTTTTCCTCTGGAAAGCGCTGAACATGTATGCTCTCTTTCGAGTATAACTCAAGCCAGATGGCCTCAGTTATGAATGGGCATATGGGAGCTAGGAGCTTTAGTATTGTTTCCAGGCATTTATGAAGCGTGTACCATGCGCCGCGTTGAAGTCTCGGGTCGAATAAACCATCTCGGTTATACGCCCTAGACTTAACAGCTTCAAGATAATGGTCAGCGAATATGTTCCACGTGAATACTCTTATAGAGGTTCCTGCGTGAAAAGCGTTCATATCCTCGTATCCCTTGCGGCATTCACTTATCAATTCATTAAGCTTTGCCAGCATCATTCTGTCAAGTGGCGCTAGCTCGTAGTCTCCGCTTACTTGTGGGAATGATGATATAAAGCGGGCGATATTCCACAGTTTCGTTAGAAACTTTGATGTTCCACGTATTCTCTCAAATGAGCATCTTATATCGCCCTTAGTTATATTCCCCTCTAAGGCTGACCATATCCTAAATGCTTCGCTACCAAACATTCTTATAACATCTTGGGGATCTATAACGTTTCCAGCGCTCTTACTCATCTTCCTGCCCTGCTCATCAACAACGTGCATGTGTATCCAAACGTTCTTGAAGGGCTCTCTACCAAAGAGTAGGAATGACTTCAAAACTGTAAAGTATAGCCAGTTTCTGACGATCTCCTTTCCCTGCGGTCTAAGCGAGCAGGGGAAATTTCTCCTAAAGAATTCCTTATTCCATAAGTATCCTAATATGTAAACCTCAGAGGTTGCGGAGTCAAACCATGTATCAAACGTTCGCTCCTCACCGCGGAACTCGCCTCCACCGCATTTAGGGCATTTACTTATTGGCGGTGGCTCCCTCCACGGTTGATAATATCTTCCCGGCTCAGGCACATAAGTGTAGCCGCAGCTTTTACAGTACCATAAAGGTATTTCAGTACCATAATATCTACGCCTAGACACAACCCAGTCTATATCGATGGAGTTAATCCAGTCAACGAGGATTTGCTTGCTTTCCGGAGCGAAGAAGCGCATTTGCTCAGATAACTGAAGCATCTCATCCTTAAACAAGACTTGTTTTAAGTAAAACTCTTTCATTGGAACAAACTCTATTGGGTTCTTGGATCTCCAGCAGATAGGTCTACGTTGCAAAATCTTCTCCTGCTTAATGAGTAGGCCCTCAGCTTTCAGGTCTTCTATTATTTGTTCTCTAGCATCCTCAACTTTAAGCCCAGAGTATTTCCCGGCGTTCTTGTTCATCACGCCTCTAGCGTCTATGGCGAATATAGGCTCTAAGTCGAGTTCCCTAAGAATTCTAACATCGCTATAATCGCCAAAACTGCAGATCATAACTAAACCTGAACCGAAATCCGGCTTAGCGTATGGATGCGAAATAATTTCAACAGCATGCCCGTAAATTGGAACGATCGCATGCTTGCCCTCAAGATGCTGATAGCGCTCATCAGATGGATTAAAGAGGACTATGCGGCATGAACATAAAAGTTCAGGTCTGGTTGTGGCTATGATTATGTCTTCGCCGTTCTCTTGAACCTTGAACCTTATGTAATTTAGTAGGGTCTCCTCCTCTTCATACTCAACTTCAGCGTCAGATATGGTTGTGCGGCAGACTGTGCAGTAATTCGTAACCTTCTCGTCCTCGTAAACTAACCCTCTCCTCCAGAATTCAATGAAAGTCTCCTGCGTCAAGCGCCTATACTCGGGGTCATCAGTTTCATACCTACCCCCAATCTTATACTCAAGACTCCATGAGTTACAGCTTAATCCTAGGCGCTTAAACGTATCGAGGGATGTTTCGCCGCTTTCTTGAAGTAGCTGCTTGCATTTCTCAATAAACTCCTCCCTTGGTGTTTCATGCATCACTATACCGAAGGTCTTCTCTGTTTGAACTTCTATTGGCAACCCATTCTTGTCTAAACCCATTGGAAAGAGAACGTTATATCCGGTCATGCGCTTATATCTTGCAAATATATCCATCCAAACATACGTGTACGCTTGCCCAATGTGAACTGGCGTATTCACGTATGGAGGCGGTGTATCAATACTAAAAACTTCTTTACTGGAGGTTTCATCGAATCTGTAGATCCCATCCTCCTGCCACTTACGAAACAAAAGCATCTCTTTAGCTGGATCCCAAGTCTTATCCTTTATTTTTGGCCTAAAAACTAGGTTTTCTTCTTCAGTCATAAAACATCACCATGCTATATAACTTTGTTCTCAGATTCGTTTTCAAAGCGGTCTTCGAATTATTAAATTGTTTTTCGGCGTAGCCTAATGTACTTGGCATTGGCGGCGTCTCAATACGCCTTCCTCCCAAACGATAATTCCGCATAGTAATTCTCCAAAGACCAGAATATAAAGGTAATTGTTCATGTAAAAATTGGCTATTTAACTCATTCATTCCATCTAGAACTAGATTTCTCATTCTAAGATTTAGTAACATTTTGTGATCGCTTCTTGTATTTTCCTGTCGTGACTTAGGCTTATATTATATTTACCTTATAAAGGATTATGGTGAAAATGTTGGATAGCATTAGAGTTCAGCAAGGCTCCGTAGCTCTTCTAGATATAATTGAAGGAGATTTATATGTAGCTGAGAATGCGACGATTAAAGCCAAAGGCTCTCAAAAGATTACGGTTTCAGGAGTAATACAATGCGATGGCGATTGTAGGTTTGATTGCAGCGTCTCCGCCGCTTCGCTAAAAGGCAGAGATGGCGAGATAATCATTAAAGGAGATCTGCTAATCGAGCGGTCTATAGAAGTTGATGACGGCTCATTGCTCGTTGAGGGCAATCTAGCCGCAAAAGATATCGAGGTTGATAGAGAATTAAATATCGGGAAAGACTTAAACGCTGACACCGTTAAAGTGGGTGGAAAATTAAAAATAGGTGGAAGCACTAGGGCTGAAGATATCGATGTAGGTGGGGCGCTCGAGTCAAGCGGGGACATAAAGGCTAAAACCATAGATGTTGGTGGAGCAGCAAAAATAAATGGGTCTGTAACCAGTTCACTACTAGACGTAGGCGGATACTTTCACGGAAAAGGCACCGTTAATGTAAATAGGATTAACGTGGGTGGAACATTCCA
>JAGTRH010000069.1 GCA_018396795.1 Candidatus Bathyarchaeota archaeon | reverse complement strand
TCGCTTATGGCATTCCCGATGCAAGTTTTCACGCATACTAGGCATGAACCGCATAGATCCTTGTCGAAAGGTTTGTCCGATTCCAATAAGGCATCGGTCAATACGGCGTTTAGCCTTAAGCGTGGGCCAAATCGATGGGTGATCAGCATACCGCTTTTTCCAATCCATCCAAGTCCCGCTTCTTTAGCGATCGGGACCAATGGAAGCTCTCCGAACAGATTTTCACGCTTATAGATATGGCTTTCAATATCCTTAAACCATTTTTGAGCTCTGTAAATCGGGGATATAGCAGCTTGAAGCTTATTCAACGGAAAGCTATCGGGATCTATAGTGTAAGCCGAGTACCCTTTATCGGAGAGAAAGCTCGCCAAATCGTAGGCTATTTTTTCAAGAATTTCTCTAATCAAGGATGAATGAGTGGCTAAAGCTTGGGTTGATCTCGAGTCAAGTATAGAGTCTAGATATCTTTTTCCAAATACTATTATGCTTTTTGCACCTGGGAATTTTTTAACAATGAGATCTTTATCGATAATTGAACTCTCGATTTTCTCTATAAGTAATATTCCGACTAAGTCAGCACCTTTTTGTTTTAACAGGGATTTGATCTCATCGGATAGATCATCCAAGCATTTTCACCAATTAGGTTGATTTTCTTTTCTAGAACCATTCCATTTTAGCTCAAATTTTGAAGGCTAGGATTAAAAGATTTTATTCATAGAAAGCTTCTATGGGCTTCCTAACAATGTTTACCAAATCGAACTAAGCTCTTATTTCTGGTGGTTGAGCCCATGGCGGAAGCCATGAGGATGGAATTATGCCTCCCCAGTTGAGCATTCCGATTAAAGTAAATATAAAGAAGCTTATCATAAAGGCAAACATTACATAGTCGATGCTTTTGAACTTGATTTCCTCCACATACGTCCTTCTTACCGGCGCTCCGAAGGCTCTTGATTCTATGGCTATTTCCAATTCATCGGATCTTCTAAGTAAAGACATGAATAAGGGAGTCACTACTGGTATCCAAGCTTTCTTTATTTTTTCGAAATAGCCCATTTTGTCTATGTCATGGGCTCTAATCACTTGAGAGTCTTGAATGTCGTAAAAGGTGCTTACGATCAATGGAGAGAACCTAACGGCTGTTGCGAGAGTAAAATTGAACTTGTAAGGAATTTTCAATTTTGATAAAGCTACTATCAGATGCGGTATTGGAGTTGTGAGAGTAAGAATTGGTGCGCTTGCCACTATAGCAATTGCTTTCATTCCCATAGCCAAACCGAATATTAGACCTTCTAGATAAAAGGTTCCTAAGGGTTTTGGCCATAGAGGAGTGTGTAGCTCAAAAAGCGTGAATAACGGGGTTTTTCCGTAGGCAGCAAAGAATCCTTGGGCAACGATCCATAGCACAACAGTAGCAGTAACCGTTACAAAAATGAGTTTAAACCGCCTTAGTATATCGGGGATTTTGGATAGGAACCAAAAGAACAAAACTATTCCTATTAGTATAGATAATGATGCTATATCCCTTAAGAAGAAAGAGGTCGCCAATATGAAGGAAGCAAAAGCAAGCTTAGTTAAAGGATGCATCTTATGAACTATGGTCTTACCGGCTACATACTCTATAGTCAATTTTATTCCCCCTTTAATTCAATTAACTCGCATATTTCTTCTACTGACAATGCTAAGCTCGGAAAACCGCGTTCGCTAAGAGATTGAGCCAATTGAACGATCTGTGGAGGCTTTAAATAAGTTTTCTTTAAGATTTCCGATTCGCTAAAAACCTTCATAGTGGGTCCATCCAGCAGAACCTCTCCCATACCCAACACTATAGTCCTTTCAGCATACTTCGCAACAAGTTCCATGTCATGGGTTATCATGATTATAGTATGCCCTTTTTCATGCAAACTTTTCGCTATCTCTAAAATTTCATATCTTCCCTTATAATCCTGCCCCGTTGTTGGCTCATCCAAGATTAATATTTTTGGTTTCATTGAGTAAATAGCTGCTACGGTAAGTTTTTTTCGGTCACCAAAGCTTAGCCTGAAAGGAAAAAGATCCTCATACTTCTTTAATCCAACTAGATGAAGGGCCTCTTCGACTCTTTGTTTAACTTCATCCTCAGATAGTCCAAGATTTCTAGGACCGAATTCGACTTCCTCTCTAGCAGTTGTGGCAAAAAGCTGATGATCTGGATTTTGCAAAACTAAACCAACGTTTCTAGATAGTTCGGACGCTCTTGCTTCTTTCGTGTTCTTTCCAACTACAAAAACTTCCCCTTTAGTAGGCTTTAACAATCCAACGAAGTGCTTGACTAAAGTTGTTTTTCCAGCCCCGTTTTGGCCTATTATTCCTACAAACTCACCATCATAGATTTTAATGCTAACATCCTTTAAGGCCATGATGTCCGGCGGATACATATACCAAAGGTTTTTAGTCTCTAAAACTACTTCATCAGACTTATTCTTTCGAACAGTACTTATAGGGCAAGGCTTAACTGAAACTAAACCTTTAGTTAGAAATTCATAAATTTGACGATAAGCTTCATCGATGGTTACTGGGAATGGATCAAACTTAACTCGGGTGCTCAATCGAGAAGCAAATTGGCTAACCTGAGGAATTTTAACATAAATTTTATTTAATAACTCATGTTGCACAAACACTTCATGAGGGTCCCCCTCAGCCACTATTTTTCCCTCATGAAGCACAAGTACGCGATCAGCGAATTCTGCAATCTCCTCGCTTTTATGCTCAGCCATTATCACTGTTACACCATACTTTTTATTAAGTTCGCTAACCACAGAAAATACTTCACTAGTGCCTACTGGATCGAGTTGAGAAGTTGGTTCATCTAAAACTAATATTTCTGGGCGTATCGCAATAGCAGCGGCAAGTGCGCATCGCTGTTTTTGTCCGCCTGAAAGTTGTAAAGGAGAATTTTCTTCTCTTCCCTCTAGCCTAGTAACTTTTAATGCATTGGCTAATCTGCTCAATATTTCCTCTCTAGGGACGCCAAGGTTCTCTGGTCCAAACACTATCTCCGATTTAACCGTTGGGCAAAAGAGTTGAGACTCGGGATCCTGTAGTGTTACTCCTACTTTTTGAGCAAGCTCGTATACCATGTGTTCTGTAGTTACCATGCCTTCAACGATTACTTTACCGTTATACTCGCCATTTATAACGGTTGGAATTACTCCATTTAGCGGTAAGCATAGCGTAGTCTTTCCAGCTCCGTTTGGACCCATTATTACTAAAAATTCTCCTTTTTTGACTTCAAGGTTGATATTGTCTATGGCGGGTTTTTCTCCTCTGGGATAAGTGAATGATAAGTTTTTGATCTTTATGGCAGCTTCGTTGTCCAATTCAATAATCCTCTAGTGATAATTATAACTATAAAATAAAAAAGGAAGGAGTTTATAAGTTTACCAAGCCGCATTAGGTATTTTTCTTAATCCACTTCTTCTCAAAGCTCTAAGCAGAGGAACTCCTATGAGGGCGGATAGAACCATTAGAACAGCTCTTTCCCAAGGCACAGAGAAAGCTTCAATCATTGCTACGAGCTCAGGGGGCAAAACGAATAGAGTAACCCAGTACGACCAACCCCATAGGTGCGCTATTTCGGCTGCTATCCAGTGTAGGAAGGCGAGTGCGAAGGCCATTTTCTTACTATCATCGCTTCTTATCCAGTCAGGTATTATGTTTCTTCCAAGCACTAGAAGCCATACTATGGAGAGATAATCCCACCATCCAGAGAGGAGGTAGAAAGGCTGTGGTGGGTTTGGAAAAGCCGGTGGACCAGGCCAATACCATGGAATCGCGTTATAGACTATAAAACCTCCGATCCATACTGGGACGCACCACTTCCACTTTCTGATTATGACAAGCCCTGCCATAAGCGCAGGCATCGCGTAGTTCCAAAGAATGACCCAAACATGTCCTATGAAAGCACCAGGAGCTAAGAACATGCCGATTACTCCACCAATAATCGCAGCTACAGCTCCTCCATAGGGTCCGAGAACGCACGCGACAAGAGCTATTAGGGTATAACTTAAGGTATGGTAACCTCCTCCTTCAATATAATAGACTATCGGTATTATAGTTCCCCCGCCTAAGAGAGCTCCCATTAAGGCTACCCAAGAAATAGGGGCTCCTCCTATGGTTGCGGCTGCCTTTACTTCTTTTTTCACTTCTCCCATAATCTATTCCCCCTTTTTAACGCCCTTGGGCTTTATTACAGCGTATACGCCGAGGATTATCAATCCGACTACCGCTGTTGCTAATCCGGGCATTACTCCAGCATAATAGTGAACATAGGAACCAGTAGCAGCCAATCCAAGACCGATAACAAGCAGAGCCCAACCAATCCAAAAGACCATGTCGTATGCAAAACTACTTTTTGGTTTCTCTTCTCCCAATTTTAGGGCACCTTTTTATTCTATTCCAAAAGAGTTTATCCAAGTTTTATATATATAAAGCTTACTATTTAAAAAACCGAATAAAATCTGTTCGTAGGGAGGCTAAAAATTTGGTTGATACATTTATTAAAAACGCCTTTATCATAACAATGGATAAAGACAGGCGCATTTTAATCGATGGAGCCATAGCCATTCAAGATGGCAAAATCTTAGAGATCGGAAGATCAAGCGATCTTGGAGCAAAGTATTCTGACAGCAAAGCAGTGATAGACGCTAAAGGAAAAATCTTGCTTCCAGGACTTGTTAATACTCATGTACACTTATTTCAAACGCTCCTTAAGAGCTTAGGGGATGATTTAAAGCTTTTTGATTGGTGCGTAGAGTGCATAAACCCTGTGGTTTCAGCGTTATCAGATGAGGATTGTTATTACGGAGCCTTAGCTGGATGCTTTGAGATGATAAAATCAGGCATCACATGCGCATCGGAGTTTCATTATGTATTCACTAAGCTCACTTTAGGAGATCAAATAGTAAAGGCAATGCTAGATTCAGGAATTAGAGGAATAGTTTCCAGAGGATTCCTTGATACAGATGCGGCAGGTATAGTCCCAAATCTAGTCGAAAAAAAGGAAGATGCCTTAAAGCGCTCCGAAGAATTTGCTAGAAATTGGAACGGAAAAGGTAATGGAAGAATCCATATAGGATTAGCTCCAGGGCCTCCTCCTTGGGGCTCCCCTGAGCTTCTAGCGGGTACGCGTGAATTATCCAACAGGCTTGGGTTGCCTATAGCAATCCACATCGCCGAAACCCTTGATGAAGTAGAGTCAGTAAAATCCTTGCATAAAATGAGGCCCATAGAGTTCTTGAATAAAGTAGGAATACTTGGTCCGGATGTGCTTGCAGTTCATTGCGTATGGCTTTCCGATAGAGAAATAAGGATTTTAAAGGGAACGGGCACAAAAGTTTCTCACAACCCAGTAAGCAACATGTATCTGGCATCAGGGATAGCGCCAGTAACGCGCATGCTTGAGGCGAACATAGTGGTTGGCTTAGGAACAGATGGTGCAGCTAGCAATAATGCCCTCGATATGTTTGAGACTATGAAAGTTGCAGCTCTGCTTCAAAAAGTATCGAACCTTGATCCAACAGCTTTAACTGCTGAAAAAGTCTTAGAGATGGCCACTATAGACGGGGCTAAGGCTTTAGGCTTAGAAAGCGAGATAGGCTCTATCGAAGTGGGGAAGAAGGCTGACTTGATAATTGTTGACTTGAAAAAAATGAATACGACACCTATTAATCGAGTTGTTTCGCAGTTGGTCTATTGCGCAAAGGGAGAAAACGTGGATACAGCTATCGTAGACGGAAACGTGATTATGGAAGGAAGAAAATTAACTAAAGTCGATGAGCTTAGCCTAATAGAAAAAGTCCAGAAGATCTCGGATAGACTCTCTGAAAGAAGTGGTATAAGGCATTTAAGAGACCGCAAATGGCAAAGCTCAGCTTACTGATTTTTACCTACATGCGTGAAGAATCCAGCATTTTTTTCAATAGACTTTAGCAACAAATCGGGTCTCAATTTACCAGCTCTATAAACCTTTCCTGTCCTTAAATCGTTTATGACCATCTCTGATGGAACGTAATTCCTATAGTCTATTTTTGAGAAATTCCTTTCAGCCTCTATGAACATCTCTGCGTATAGCTTTCCATAATCTGGAGAATTTTCAACGACCATTTTTCCAATAATGTCCTCCCAGTCCTCATTTTCTTCTGAGTAGATTGCGAAGAAATTCCTTGATCCGTACATCAACATATCGTTGTTGATTCCTATGGATTTTATATCATCAGGAACAACGGGAGCTATAGGACTTATCGCTATGCCGTACTTGACTTTTTTCACATCGTAATCGAGAATTCTAAAGAAACTGTCGCATATGCCTATCCCCAAATTTCTACCTGCTATTTGAACAGAGCCCGCTATACTAGCCGTTGGAACGAGTATCAGATATACATTTTTTAAGTCAACTTTACATTCGTTTGCAACATGTTCTGAGATGCTTTCGGCAGGAAAATCTTTTATTGAAAATTTATCAGACTGAATGACCAAAATTGCAAAATCCACATAGTCCTTATATCCTATCTTTTCGTAAAACTCCTTTGGAATTTGAGCTAAAGCTCTTGCCGGTCCGGAGGCTAATCCTTCACTATCCCCGAGCAATGATCCTGCGATATCTTTAGGGATTCTCCAAAAGGCCATCTGAGAGCCTACTCCTGCTATCGCTGGATTATCCGATCTCACTTCAACGGCCGGAAGTGAAAAGTCTTTAAAATCCATCCAAGTGATTCGAACGTCGCACAGCCCGCCCATGCATATTTTAACGATCAACCTTCCGGCCTCGATGCTTCCAAGAGCTCTAAAACCACAGTCAAGTAAAGTTGATCCACCCTTCAGTTTCTCGACCCTTATGCCTAGAGTATCAGCTTTTTCGACCATTTCTTGAAGTGTCTTCATGGCTTCTCTTCCAACACTTATATTGGCCTTGTGCATATCTTTCAACTCCGGTATTAAGGTTAAGAAAGTTAATAATTTAAAAGTATTCATAT
>JAGTRH010000068.1 GCA_018396795.1 Candidatus Bathyarchaeota archaeon | reverse complement strand
GTTATAGGTTCAGGAATAATCATCCTGCTCCTAATAGGCTTGGGCCTCACCCTTTCTACCATTAGGAGCCGGGTCGTTGCTGGTTCTGCAATTATCCTAGTATTCTCAGGAATAAGTTTTATACTTGGTGGTATTGGTATAGCTAGTTTCGAGAGCTTAAGCTCTAACCTTTATTATTACTGGGGAAACATCACCTACTCTTTAATCTTTATTATCAAAGCTTCTTTTTATGGATCCATTGTTCTTTTACTAGCTGGAGGCATCATGGGATTTGCGTGGAAACCACCTACTTCTCCGCCATCACCATTGTCGACTTCACCCCACATTAAAGAAATAGAAGCTGAAATTAAAAAGTATGAGGAATATTTAGAAAAGCTTGAACAATTGAAGAAGGAGGAGAAAATCTCCGAGGAAGCTTATAAGAAGCTTAGGACCGAGTATGAAGAGAAGCTTGATAAATTGGTAAGCGAATGGAAGAAATGAAAATTGATACATTGGTAGTGAAAACTCGTATTAAATTAAGGTGTTAAGATTTGAGAAGTGAAACAATCATTATCAGAGCTGATGGTTCTGTTGAACCTGGAGATGTGCCAATAAAAAGGAGTAGGAACACATATATTTTGACAAATGATATACAGGTTGCTGGAGACGGGATAATTATTGGAAAAGACGATATAACTATAAACGGCGATAATCACACGCTTAAAGGAATAGGCAGGCATTGTGGAATAGATGTGTCGAAAAGAAAGAATGTAACAATAAGTAACATATGGATTCAGAACTTTGATACTGGCATTCGCCTGAATAGTGCAGTGAAAAACAGGATAGTTGAAAATATTGTAGAAAACAGCATGATTGGGCTATTTCTGAATTATTCTTCAAATAATGAAATTGCTGGAAACGAGTTTGTTAATTGCGGGTTAATTGTTACCAGTTCTTATAATAACATCATTGAAGATAATCATGTAAACGGAAAGAGTCTGATATACCTTGAAAGTGAAACAAACAGCAGAATTAACGGCATAAATGCGGGGCAAGTGATACTTGTGAGGTGTGAAAACATCTTAGTCGAGAATCTTTATTTGTCTAATGCTACAACGGGTGTTGAATTATGGGAAACAAGCAATGCCAGAATAAAAGGAAACAGGATTGAGAATAATAACCTGTATGGTATTGCTCTTGTCAACTCTTCGAATAATGAGATAATCGAAAATGTTGTTAAAAACAACGGATGCGGGATTTTTCTTTCAGAATCCTCCAATAATAATAAAATTTTTCATAACGCCTTTATTAAAAATATGGTTCAGGCTAGCATCTATGAATCAGGGGAAAATGTTTGGGATGATGGTTTAAAGGGAAACTATTGGAGCGATTATCATGAAATAGCACGTGCGCTAAATACTCCATATATTATTGATCGAAACAATATGGATAAATACCCGTTGATAAAGAATCTTGAAGAAGAGATCAAGAAGCTCGAGGAATACTTGTGGAAGTTGGAGCAATTGAAGAGCGAGGGCAAGGTTTCAGAGAAAATTTACAAAACACTAAAGGAAAAATATGAGTGCGAGATGGAGAAACTAGTAGAAGAGTTAGAGTAAAGCGTACGCCGCTTAATAACGCGGCTTTATGTAAAGTGTTATACAAGCATAAAATTTAAATTTTAGTTGAAACTCTAAATCTTGAAATGAGTAGCAGTCAACGTGCAGCTGTTTCACGTCTCTCTATAATAAGGTATGTAGAAAGAGGAGGCTTTCTAGTTTATCTTACATACCTCTTTTTTCAAGTGATCATGATAATACGGACAAATCCCTCTCCACAAGGAGCCTCCAAAGTTTTCGAGTCACCCTTTCTCTATGATATCTTGTGGTTCCTAGTCTTGTTTGCCGTTGTGGATACACTGATAGGTTATTTCCAACGCGTTCTGATGAATACGGTTAAAAACGTAGATGAAACAATAATTGGTACAATTACCAGTTATAGCAATAAATTAACTTTAAGCGAATTGGCGGCAAGGTTTAAATTAAAGGAGGATGAGCTGGAGAAAATACTATCCAATATAAACATGCAGGGCGAGTATTCTATACGAATAGATAAGGACACAGGAATAGTTTCAGCAGCTCCCGTAGTATCGTTGATAGGAACAGGGACAAAGGATGAGAAACTGCAGCGGCTCGAAGAATTGTTTAAAGAGGGAAAGATTTCGGAAAGAACCTATAAGTCACTAAAGGAGAAGTACTCTAAAGAAGAAAAATAGCTTTACTGTTTCTAGGCGTTTAACTTCGGTTCTTATCATCCTGGAAATTGGCTTTAGAAATCATTCTTCGAAATAAATTGGAATTATGTATAATACAAAAGGTTTATGAAGTCTTCTTTTTATATTCATCATGTAATTCAATAAGTTTAGTTTCGTATTGGTTTTCAAGCGTTTCATAAATTTATCTGTTATTTTCCCAATCCTCCACTCTTCTTCAAGCTTTTCGCAATATCCTACGATTTTCCTGATCTCTTCTTCAAGTGCCAATATGTGTGCATCATGAATTGTTGGAAGTTTACCTAAAACTTCCTCTACTAAAACCATCTTCCTCTTTTTGCATTCATTAAGGAAGCTTGTCACTGCTGACGGAGTTAAAGGCGAAATAAAACCATCTCCCACGACTTTAGATACTTTAGAAAAATCTATATTGGAAAGCAGTTCTTAGCAGCATCTTTTATACGTTTCTCCGCAAGCATTTGCCCTATTACGCCGCCGGCGACATAAGACAACTATTGCTCCCCAAAGCTAAACTCTGAACAGGGGATTAACAATATTCTTCTGTTCATTATGCCGAGTAGGTAATACATTTCTTTAAAACCTTTATGTCCGATGTAAAGAGCCTTTATAATTTCGAATCCCTCCTTATCACAATCTTTGCAATAGTAATTACCGAAATACGGTCTGCAACATTGTATGCATATTAATTTCCCGCACCTGCGGCAAACTTGAATAGGATTTGCAGATGAATGATAGAAGCAATTAAGCCCAGCTTTCGTAGGGTCTGGAACCGAGTTGAGATAAATTAGAGGGCAGTGTCGATTATTCTTATTATCTTCTCATCTTTCTCGTCCTTGACAATTATTACTTTGTCTAATGGGAAAATCCATGCATCTAACCAAGTTTCCCTCTTCACTAAACTTGTCAAGTGTCCTATTCTTTTTTTTGCAAAATTTAGCGCGCTAAGCGCGCATTAGCCTAACTAAATCCTCATTTGGATTTTTTAACCATAAAGCTTAATTACTTAATGTCTTCGTAAAAGAGAACGATGAAAAAACTATTAACCTTAGTGATGCTTCTCCTGCTTATCCTCTCAGTTATTCCAGGCTTGAAAGTTAAGGCAGGTTGGAGCGGTAAGACCATTTATATAAAGGCCGATGGTTCTATTGAACCTAGCTATGCACCCATCAGAAGGGACGGAAACCTTTACGTCCTGACTGACGATATTAACATTACTCTTGAAAAAGGCATAGTCATAGAAAGGAATAACATCATCCTCGATGGCGATAATCATGTAGTCAATGGGCCAGGAGGAGATGGAATATACCTAAAGAGTAGTAAAAACGTGGTGATAAGAAAAATCAAAGTAAAAGGCTTCGGTACTGGTATCTATCTATATTCTTCTCCTAACAGTACTATAACTGGCAGCATTATTTCAAACAACAATTATGGCATACTCCTCTTTGACTCTCCTAACACCATTATATCTAACAACACTATTTCAAATAACCGTTGGTATGGTATCAACCTTCGCTCCTCCTCCGGTAGCACTATCACTAACAATATTTTTACTGGTTGTGGTCTTTCTATTCTAAATTCTTACTCTAACATTATTAAGAACAATACGGTTAACGATAAGCCGTTAGTTTATCTCGAGAGTGTTCATAATGTAAAAGTCAGCGATGCAGGTCAAGTTATCCTTGTTAAGTGTAATGGTATAAAGGTTGAAAATCTGTATCTTTCAAACACAACCCTTGGGATAGAGCTCTGTGAGTCTAGTAACTGCACTGTAGCTAACAACATTATTGTGGACTATAAATGGTGCGGTATCCGCCTTCATTCCTCTTCTCATAACACCATAGCCAATAACACTATAATTAACACTGTTTTCAACGAGCCTCGTTGGGGTGTCTTTCTTTTTTTCTCTTCTAACAATTTCATTACTGACAACGTTTTTACTGGTTGTGGCCTCCTTGTCTCAAATTCTTACTTCAATACTGTTTTAAATAATAAAGTTAACGGTAAACCATTAGCTTATTTGGAAAATGCTTATAACGTAAAAGTGAATAATGCTGGTCAAGTCATCCTCGTCAAATGTAAGAAGATAATGGTTGAAAACATAAACATTTCAAAAACATCTATTGGAATAGAGCTCTATGAGTCAAGCGACTGCACTATAGATGGTAACACTATTTCAAACAACAATTATGGCATTTATCTCTATTCTTCCTTTAATAACATTATTTACCATAATAATTTTATCGCTAACTATTATCATGTTTCCTCCCATGAGTCCGTCAATACGTGGGACAATGGCTATCCCTCCGGAGGTAACTATTGGAGCGATTATTCAGACGTTGACCAGAAAAGCGGGCGGGATCAGGATAAAGCCGGAAGCGATGGAATCTGGGATCGCCCTTACGTTATTGATGCTAATAATAAAGACAGGTACCCATCAGTTAAGCCTTTTAGCACATACTATTCTCCCAATCTGTCTACTAAAGGTAAAAGAATTCTCTTTGATATCTCCCACGTAGAGCAATTCACATTTTGGCGTGAAGACTGTTATTTTGAGCTTTCTAAAGTATTAGAAAATGAAGGTTATTACCTTTATCAAATTGGATTAGATCAGTTTGATGAAATCGAAATATCAAGTGAACTTCTTGGCTATTTTGACGTTCTTGTCCTTCCTCATCCCCAAACAAGTGAAGGATATTTTACTTCCTCGGAAATTTCCACTATAGTCTCTTTTGTTGAACGTGGTGGAGGATTACTCATTCTTGGTGGAGATTATCTTCTTGATGAAGTTAGTTATCCTGTGAAAGATTTGATAAGTTACTTTGGGATAGAGTATGAAGTACCTCGAAAAGAATTCAAATCGCACGTATTAACTATCAATGAAACACATCCTATAATGAAAAATGTGAATGAACTATATGTTTCAGTCCCTTCTGCTTTAACAATAAAAAGGCCTGCAATTGGAATAGTATATTTAGGAGAGAAACCTATAATAGCAGTTTCAGAATATGGAGAAGGGAGAGTGGCAGTTATATCTTGTGAATATATTTTTACCAAGATTTCCGGAGGTAACCTTCAATTCGGTCTTAATCTATTTCATTGGCTTTCAGAAAAAGCACCTTTACATAAAGAACCACTTCCTCAAGCAAGAATTACTGGCTATCATCCCATCATTAAAACTTTAGAATTGGGTGAAAGGTATGAAATAGAAATAGGCGTTGAAAACCTTGGTGCAGATGAGCTTTCAGTTACAGTCACTATTCCTAATGAGCCGATATTTAATAAAACTGGAGTTGGTGTTGGAAATCTGCTTGGGGAATCTAAAAATATAAGTCTTAAACCTGGCGAGGAAGGAAAAGTTTCGCTTTTCATAGAATCTGAAACTGTAGGATATTGCTACCTAAGCTGTTATATCTCCACCAAGTTACTTGGAATACCCCTGCTTTTAGACGGAATGGATTTGGAAAAGGTAGAAATAGTATGTAGTGCTACTCAACACTTTATTAACGTTTCTTCTGTTTACGGAACTACAATTGGTAGTGGAGAGTATCTTAAGGGCTCGACTATAACGATTTCCATTTCACCTACCCAAATCGATCACGGAAATGGCACGAGACAT
The DNA here is from genome assembly GCA_018396795.1 of Candidatus Bathyarchaeota archaeon. Next base: position 1,216 of record JAGTRH010000068.1, on the reverse strand, counting down.
GTCTTTTCAGGCTGGTACGAGGATGGTAATCTTCTGAGCAAAGATTCTCAATACTCTATAATCGTTAAAAGGTCTACTAAGATAGTTGCCGCATGGGATACCCAATATTTCGTCATGGTTTCATCACCTTATGGTATTCCAACTAGTTCGGGATGGTATAGGAAGGACAATACTGCGATGATTTCTATTCCAGCTTTTATTGAAAAGGATTTCTTCACAAATGTTGTCTTCGAAGGTTGGAAGGTTGATGGAAGCATTGTTTCAACTTTGCCGACCTATTCCTTCGTTGTTGATAAGCCGGTTACTCTTGTTGCGAGCTGGAGGACTGAGGTTAAACCGTTTGCAATAGGCTTGATCGCCGGGTTAATTCTGATCATAATTGTTCCAGCAGCCGTCCTAATGGCTAGGAGGCGTAAGCCATCTCTGCCTTTACCACCAACTCCACCCGAATCGGAAACAGAGAAGGAGATTAAGAAGTATGAGGAATACTTGGAGAAGCTTGAGCAGCTAAGGAAAGAAGGGAAAGTTTCGGAAACGGCTTATGAGAAGCTTAAAGCGGAATATGAAAAGAAGATTGAGGAATTGATAGATAAATTGAGGAAGTAAAGCAATAAGAAAGGTTTATAAATAAGAAATCCACATATTCTATTGAGAAAATGAAGGAAAGAGAATTATTTAAAGATAATAGAGGTATAAGCGGCGTAGTAGTCGCGATGCTGCTAACTGTAATAGGTATAGCAGGGGTTGTTATCTTATGGACTGTGGTATTGCCTATGCTCTACAGTATTGATTTTGAGATAGTGGATGTAAAGCTAGAGGTGGTTGAGAAACCTGGGGGTCAGAAATCTTATCAAGTGAGTATTCAGATTTGGAATACTGGTACTATAGATATAACGAGTTTAAAGATCGATTGCTCGGACATCGGCCTTAATAACAAAGAGCTCTTAGAGCAAGGGGAAACCCTGAATAAGGGCGAGAGAATAAACTTCGTCATAACCGAGGGCTTCTCCGAATTTAAAGTCGGCACCCCTTACACAATCATAGTGAGGGCAGAGGGGAGATCTCCATTCGGCGTGCTTCGGAAGACCGATAGGAGTATAACTGCCACCGCCGTCAGAGATTAGGTAAAGTGAACTAGGATAGTTCACATTAGCCTTTGCACACTGGGATTTACCCTGTTAATGATGCCGTTTTGTGCTAAATATACTTGCATGTA
>JAGTRH010000067.1 GCA_018396795.1 Candidatus Bathyarchaeota archaeon | reverse complement strand
GTTAAAGTTTTTGTGATACCAACTGATGAGGAAAGAGTTATAGCTGAAGAGTCTTTATCAACTGTTTTTAAAAAGTAATATTATCCTATATTTTTTTGTGCTTTCACTGCACAAATTGCTATAACACCCAATATATCTTCAACAGTCGCGCCTCTAGATAAGTCAGAAGCAGGCTTATTGAATCCTTGCAATATAGGACCATATGCTCCAGCGTTGGCAGTCCATTGAGTCAACTTGTAAGCTATGTTTGCTGAATCAAGGTCGGGGAAAATTAATATATTGGCTTTGCCGGCTACAGCACTTTCTTCCTTTATCTTCTTTTTTGCTACTTCTGGTACTATAGCTGCATCAGCCTGTAGTTCGCCATCTATATCTACACCCGGAGGAGCCTTGGATTTCGCTATTTCTGTAGCTCTAATCACCTTATCAACTTTTGGATGTACAGCACTACCCTTTGTAGAAAATGATAGCATTGCAACCCTAGGATGCCAGTTAAGAAGCATTTTTGCAGATAATGCCGTCATTATAGCTATATCTGCTAATTCTTCTGGATTTGGGTCAGGATTGAAGGCTGCATCCGCATAAATCAATTTTCCATTCTCTCCACCTTTAAAACCTGGTATGTCCATTATAAAGAAGCTCGATGGAACACTTACGCCTTCCCTTATTCCTATAACAAGTTGCATTGCTGCGATAAATTCAGCACTTGTATATGTTGCACCACCTACTATGCCGTCTGCATCATCTGCTCTCACCATTAGAGCGCCAAATATTATTGGTTTTTTGATAATCTTTTCTGCTAAGTGGCTACTAATTCCTCTAATTTCTGAATAAAGTTTTGAATAATGTGATAACTTTTCAGGGGGAAATTGTTCCACTATCTCTATTCCAGCTAAATCAACACCAATTTGTTTAGCCTTTTCATTGATAACCACTTTCTTGCCAAACAATATAGGTTCAGCTATCTTTTCACGAACAGCCAAATATGATGCCTTAATCACCCTCTCATCTTCGCCATCAAGAAGGATAATCCTTTTAGTTTCCTTTTTAGCTTCTTTTAAGAAAAAGTCTAGAACACTTCCCCTTCTCAAACCACTATCACTTACTTGATATCTTTCTTTCCACGTATTTCCAGGCATCACCCACAGTCCTATTTCTTATTGCTTCTGCCAGAGGAATTTCAATCTTAAACTCATCCTCGAGTAAAGCTAATAATTCTACAATATCTGCTGACTTTGCACGTAGATCTATAACAAAATTTGTATCATCCTTTAAATCTTCAACCCTAACATTAAAAACTTGGGAAATAATTTCTTTAACCCTTTCTTCAACCGATTTCATAAGAACACCATAAAATGTTATACTTCCTTATTATATAAAGCTATCGCGCATGCAACGGCAACATCAGAATCATAAGATAAACTTAAGATAACATTCTCTATCCCCCTTTTGGAAGCTAGATCCTTAATCTTACCATGTAAGATAACTACAGGCTCACCAACTTCACCCTTGAGAATTTCTATATCTTTAAAGCTTGCATTACCCTCCCATTTAATACGAAGTGCCTTAAAGACAGCCTCTTTACCCGCAAAACGTGAAGCAATATATTCAATGCTATTTTCTAACTCTAATTCTTTTTCAGTGTAAACTTTTTTTAAAAATTTTTCACCACTCCTTTCAACTGCCTTTCTAATACGTGATATTTGAATTATGTCAATTCCAACAGTAATCAAACTTTACACCAAAAAATAGAAGGGAGGGAGTGTTTAATTCTTACTCCTGCTTTATTTTAAATGTTAGAATATCCAGTCCACCCATCTTCTTAATCTCAGCTGTTACATCAAGAGGCAATTTATCGAAAATCGCCTTTAAAGCTTCAGGCTTCGGCTCAATACCGTTAATCAATGTTGCAAAGAATGGCCCTTCCTTCAATTGAACAAGGCCGTAAACATATGGTGAATATTCTGCAAATCTTTTAGCAGGTAATATACTTGTTGACACATAAAGTACCTTACCTTCTCCACTTAACTTATACCATTCTACATTCCTACTATGGCAGTAGGAACATGCAGTCTTAGGTGGAAAAGTGATGCCCTCACAATCTTTACATTTCATACCCCATATTTCTCCCTTACTTAATAATTCATAAAATTTTGTTATAATTGGCTCCATACTATCTACCTCCTCTTTAAAACCGTTACAGCTGAATGCATTCCATAACCGTGATTATGTATTACAGCAATTTCTGGTTCAGGTACTATTTGACGACGACCCACTTCACCACGCATTTGCTTAACAGCCTCATATATTTCAGCTCCAGCCGAGGCGCCAAAGGCGTGACCTTTTCCATGCCTACCTCCACTTGTTGTCATTGGCCTATCACCATCGAACCTGAATCTTCCCTCAATTGCAGCCTTCCAAGCTTCACCTTTAGGTACATAACCTGAAAGTTCACTAAGGAGAAGCCAATATGTCTGCATACAGTCGTGCACATGTAAATAGTCTATATCCTTCGGCTCAATTCCGCTAATTTGGTAAGCTTTCTGAAATGCAATGTTATCAGAGTACCATGCAGTAGGGTCACCATACCATGGATAATTTTTCACAGACCAATAAAATCCTAGTACATCAATGGGTGTATCAGTAAAACATTTTGCTTCTTCAGGAGTGGTTACAATGTATGCGGATGCACCGTCAACTGGATTTAAAGCATTTTTTACTCTGATAGGCCAAGCAAGATATGGATTATACTTTGAAACCCAAAATTCATGCACATCTCTGAAACCAAGTTCTCTTGCCTCCTCTTCTAAAGTCTTCTTTATGAAAGCTTTAGGATTCATTGAAGAATGAAGCCTAACGGTAGAGGCTATACTAAAAAGTGCTTCCTCAAGCTTTTCTATCGTAAGACCATACTTTTTAGCGTAGGCAATGGCGGGTATAGCGCCATATGCAGTCGCAATATCGTACGCATGAGTGTAAGAATATGCTTGATCGACACCAAAATCAGTAGTAAACCAAAGGTCTAAAGGATCAACAGGACGCCTTTTCCCAGGATGCTCTAAAGGCTCAGAACTTAAAACCTCACAAGCTAGAACAAGAACCCTATTAAAAGTGCCAGACTTTACAGCCATCGCAGCCAAACCTAGACCAGTATTCGTGGTAGAGCAGGCAGTTTCAAAATGTATACCAGGCTTTAACTCCATCCCAAGCCAATCACACAACTGAGAATACCAACTGTATAAACCAGAGGTATGAGTTTGCATACTTCCAATAAAAAATGCATCTATATCCTTCGGCTCAAGACCAGCATCATCGAGCGCCTCAAATGCTGCCTTGACAGCAAGCTCATATGGACTGAGGCCCTTAATCTCAGGCGTTTCTAGAACACTCCCAAAATGTGTACAACCAACACCAACTATAGACGCCTTTGCCTCCATACTTTTTAGCACCTTTAAAATCTTGACATTTAGATACACTTTATGCGTATATAAGTTTTTTCTTTTTGAATTTTCTGACATTTTCTTAAAAAATTCACATAAATGTATGATAATTTGTATAGAAGAAGGTCTAAGGCCTAAGGAATATACTATTAAAGCAAAGTCAATACATCAATATGAAAATTAATTGAACACTACACAAATGATGCTTTGACAATTTGTACCAACATATACCAGAAATACTTACAGCATTCGATTGGACATAGGAAAGTAGAAAAGGTGGACCACCAGACTGCAAGATCCGTAACTATATTAAATGTAAATGTATGAATTCGGCCTATAATAAAACTAGCACCTATGCAATTTTATTCAATTACTTGTAAGGACAATATCTAAATATACATAAAGGTCACCAAAAATAATAGTTAGCTACACTTAGGATAAGTAAATAGTTGAAAATCAAAACCTTATTTTATTATTCAAACTCATACCATCTTCACCACGCATAAATAAAAGATATCGGATGGAAACTTAAAAGTTTAAAAAATTAATTAAAAGTTAATTCAACAAATGTTTTCATGAGACAATTAATTTTTTGAACAAACTTGGTCTTTCTGTATGGATTATTTCAATGTTTTTTGGTTTTATAGTATCAAGTATTTGTTTCAACTGGAATGTGTAGTAGTGGCCTGATGCACGCATTATATATGATTGTATTCCAGCTAATGTGAACCAGTTGGATACAACAGCATATTCTGTTGACTCTTCTATTTGGGGTTCTGGTTCCGAGATTATTGCAATAACATCTTTTAGTGGAATGTTTGTGATGGTCAGGTCTTTTATAAGATCTACAACGTTTCTGTAGGTTGTTATGATCACAGACCTTCCCTCTATCTCGCTCAAATCAATGCTTTCGAACGATGTTATTGTATCCACGTGCCCTACTATGGTTTTTGGTTCTACTGGGAGACCCTTTACCTTTTCAAGAAGTTTAGATGTCTGATTTACTGTAAGGTAGAAGTTGAAGTTGTATTGTTGAGAAAGTTTTGCTAGAGTGTAAGCGTATTCGATGTCTAAAGAGTGTACTGTTGCCAAAATAATCTTGCTTGCTTGAAATATTTTTTCAAGAATCTTCTTTTCCTCTTCAGGTGAAAGTGGAAGTCTGCTTGAGCCTATGTTTGTGCCCTCAATTATCAGTTTATCAACTTTTATATCATGATTGTTTTCAAGATATTCGAGCATTGGTTCTCCCTGATTAAATTTATGGAATTCTTCCTCTGTCAAGAAGCCTTCTACTCTAAAATCGCCGGTATAGAGTACTGTTTCCTTTTTCCCAAAATATAGGTAAGCGCATGAGGGGAAAGCGCTGTGTGAGACAGGCAATGGCATCACACTGTTTCTGTCTGTTGTATAAGGTTCGGTTTCTATTACCTCAATAAAATATTTTCGTGGTATAAGGGAAAGCCATGTTGGAGAATTTTTCCAGGTTTCCTCCATCAGCTCATATATTTCTTTACTTGGCAAGTGGACGTTAGCTTTTTTTGGAATATTAGCTAATGCGCCCAGATGGTCAAGGTGCAAATGTGTAACGTATATGTCTTCAACATCCTCGTACCATGCACTTAATGGAAGCACGCCCAGATTTCTGAGCTCGGAAATACTTCTAGGTGTTATAAAGTTGGTGTAGAATCTGTCCATTATATCAAATCTTATTCCTTGGTCAAAGACTATTACCTTGTCACCTTCTTTGATTCTAACAAAGTTGCCTCCTATACTCTGTTTCCCGCCCAAAATTTCGACTTCCACCATAACCTTTTCACACCACCAACTCCATCACTTTAAACTGTATGATTGGTTTGTGGCAGTTCCTTAGGCCAGAAAATGTACCTTCTCTCCACCCTCTCAAAAACTTTCCAGTTCATGGTTTCAACAGGATTCCTGAATCTTAAGATTTTAGGATTCTCCTTCAAAACATCATATACGATGTAAAGCCAAAAGTTGTCCCTCTCCTTCTCAGCTAACTTCATTTCCGGGTCTGTGAGTTCACCGTAAACTTCTGAGCCAGCATGCCCCTTAACTTCAATCTTTCTAACTTCACCACTTACAATGTTAACGCTTTTGATGTCATAGTGTTCACTTTCCGGAACCAGGACAGCTATCCTTCCTTCCTCACTTTCTTTCTCTAAAACAATCTGTACAGCCTTATCTTCCACCTCATCTTTTATTTTTTGGGAAATGTTTAGTGTTTCTGGAGTTGAATGTTTTACGAACCGAATGTAGCCTAACGGCTTTGACAGTTCTACTTTAATGTTCGAGGGATTAAGCCATTCGATTTCACTATCCCTCCAGCCCATGCTCTCAAGCCTCATCATGTAATTTTTTAGTGGACTTTGAAGCGATATGATGTTTTGTTTTAAGCACGAGAGTATGTCGGCTTGACATGTTAAAGGTAATTCGATAGCCTTTTCTTCCCCTAACACGCCTATACAGTTCGATAATGCCCTGGACACGGTTTCGATAAGTTCGCTGCCCCTAAGAACTTGACTGTCTTCCATGAAAATGCCGACTGGCTCAGAATATAGGGTTTCGCTTTTGCTGCCGCCTTTTACTATAGCCTTGTAGATTGCCAAATCACCTTCTCTTTCACCGTATGCTACAATGTAAGGAGAGACTGGCGAAGTGTTTACGTGAAGGAAGCCGTATATGTCGTTAACGTTCTCGATAGTTGTAGCCATCTCGCTTCCTCTGGAAACTTTCACAATATTCCCTTCTTCCTTTACATTTAATCCATAAAATTCTGAAACACTTTTTAGCATATCCACCAAAGACAGCATCAGTTCCTTGGTATTCTTGAAACCGAGACAAGCCAAAGCATTTTCTACTTCATCTCTAGTTTTTGGCATGTAGAGTATTCCTTTAGAATACATTTCCTTTTCTATTTCAGCCTTGGTTTTGATTATTGATTCAATAAGCTTCTCTAGTCCCGCAGAATTTTCTTTAATATACGTTAAAATTGCTTCTGCTTCAGTGATCTTCTTAAACTTCTTTTTACCCTTCTCTTCCACAGTAACAGCGTAAGCCGGCACTTTCATCATATCCTTCACGTCACCTTCTTCAGAGTACAGAAAGATTTCTTCTCCCGTAAATGGTCTAGGCTTTAATCTTGCAACCTTAAGATTTCCAAGCTTACGGTACATGGCTTCAAGAGCAGCCTTGTCGGCAACGTTGTTCATGAAAAGCGTGTACACTTTAACCAATTTTTTCTGGCCAAGCCTCCACACTCGACCGATTCTCTGCTCAAGCTTTACTAGACTCCATGGAATCTCGTAGTTTATTAGAATGTTTGCTACTTGAAGGTTTACTCCTTCTGCAACAACATCTGTGGCAAACAAGATTCTTGCGGAAGAATCTTTCTCAAATCTTTCTTTTATCTCCTGAAAACGGTTAACGTCTGCAGCCTCTTCAGAGCTTAGCCTAAGAATATTGTTTCTCCATTCAGGATGCCTTTTTTGGATAAGATTTTCGATAACATAATTTAATGTGTCCTTATATTCTGTAAATATCACGACCTTAGTTTCCTTTTCCGCCATGATTTCTTCTAAAAGTGCGCATAACGCGTTCAATTTACTGTCGCCTTCTTTCATTATGGACTGCGCCATGTTCCTAAGTTTACTTATCTCATTCTTAT
>JAGTRH010000066.1 GCA_018396795.1 Candidatus Bathyarchaeota archaeon | reverse complement strand
CTCCAAGCACATCACGTATAACACCGCCTACGCCAGTTGCGGCGCCGCCGAAGGGTTCTATGGCTGATGGGTGATTATGGGTTTCAACCTTAACCGCTATTCCGTATTCTCCCTCAAAATGAATGATGCCAGCGTTATCCTCAAAAACCGAAATGCACCATGGGATGCTGAGTTCCCGGGTGGCCTTAGCTATAAACGTTTTAAACAGCGAGTCTATTTCCCTTCCATCTGGAAGGGTAATTAAGCCTTTAAATGTTTTATGGTAGCAATGCTCACTCCATGTCTGCCCAATTGTCTGCAGCTCAATATCAGTCGGGTTTCTACGCTTCTGTGAAAAGTAATTTTTTATGGTAAGCATTTCCTCAAGGTTTAGAGCTAAGCCCATTTCCTCACTTATTTTCAGAAGATCCTTTTCATCCGCTTCCAAAATATTAATCTCGTAAATCTCAAAGGGCAGATCTTTCTTGACGTATAGATGCTTATTCATCACATGCCTCCTTTATCTCATATTTATAGTCGTCTTTAACAGGATTAGCGAGCAGTCTCTTGCACATCTCCTCAACCTTCACTTGAGCATCATCAGTAGATGAAGCTTCCAGAAGTATTTCGTAGACTTTGCCGACTCTAACGGAGTTAACTGGGTAATTTAGTTCGAGAAGAGCTTCACGGGTAGTTTCGCCTTCAGGGTCAGAGTGCCCAGGTTTTAAACTAACCTCAACCCTCACAATGTATCTCATAAAAGAAAAAGATGGGGGATGGGGGTAATTAACTTTGAGGTTAAATTCTACTTCCAGAATGATGGGAGAACGGTCTCAGGTTCACCGTCAAGATCTAAAGCCACCACGGTATTTATTGGGTCGAGCGGTCTTGTGGGTAAGCCGTGGATGAATAGTCTATCGTCTTTCTGCTCAAACGGAAGCGAAGCTTCTGTTGCCAGCATGTATGCGCGTAGAACCTTATTCTTTATCCCAGCTACGCACATTTCTCTACCTGGCCAGTAGAGGACATGTATGTATGCTTTATTGCCCTTAGCTGTAACGTATCCTAAATGGTGCGCTCCAAAAGGCGCTGCTCCAGCTCCATAGATCGATTCACCATTCCGCTTTAACCATTCGCCAATAACCCTTAATCTGCGCACATAAGCCTCCGGTATGCTTCCATCGGATCTTGGTCCAACATTAAAGAGCAGATTGCCATTTCCAGCAACACAGCGCGTCAATATGCGAACTATTTCCAGTGGGCTCTTAAGATGATTATCGCCAGCATGGTAACCCCACCAAGATTCATCTATTGTCATGCAGGATTCCCAAGGCCTATCATAGTATCGTATATGCTGCTCAGGGGTTTCAAAATCTTCGGGGATGCCTGAGCGGTTATTTATAATTATGTCCGGCTGGAGGCTTCGAACCATAGAATTTAGACGCTCTGACTGCCAATCTTCGGCGCGATAAGGCCATGCGCCATCATACCATAAAATGTCAATCTTCCCATAGTTAGTCATCAACTCGCGAATCTGCGCGTGCACATATTCGCGGAATTTCGCCCAGCCCTCCGGGTTCTTTGAGGGTCCATCCCAGTATTCGGGCCAGCGCCAGTCAAGTAATGAGTAGTAAAAGCCTATGCGCATATCAGCTCTGCGGCAGGCTTCAACGTATTCGGCGATAAAGTCCCGCTTAGCGGCGGTTTTCGCAGATGTAAAGTCTGAGACTTGGCTTTCCCAAAGGCAGAAGCCGTCATGATGCCTCGTCGTCAAAACCATGTATCGCATTCCAGAGTTCTTAGCTAATGCCACCCATTCATCCGCATTGAACCTTACAGGCTTAAACTTGAGAGCTAGCCTAGCGTACTCAGCTTTCGGAATGCGCTCAAAAAACATTACCCATTCGCCGCGTTTTAGAATTGAATAGAGCCCCCAATGTATGAACATTCCAAACCTTGCTTCAATCCACCACTTTAACCTTTCAGGAATAGGCTTCTCAGACATTTAACCACCAACCTTTACGTATAAAATTATGATTTAATTTCAAAATATGCGTTTGCCTCATATCCTCTAATCTAACATTGCCAAATCTCATTTTTCTCAAAAATTTTATTATTATAGAAGGAGAGAAGGGAAAGAATTATATCGGTAGATTTACAGGCTTACCGGTTTCCATCGATATATTTGCAGCTATTGTCACCTCCATGGTTTTTAAGCCATCGCTGTATTTACACATTATTCTCGATGGATCGTTAAGTCGCACGGCATCTATGAAGGCGTTATCCTCTATCTCAAATATGTTTGATTCGCCCATAATCTCCATAGGTTCCATATTTTGTCTAAGCAATTTAAGGTTGTGCTCCCAACCGGTGAAAAGCGCCGTAGCTTTGTTGGCATATATCGTTAAGGCCACTCCTCCGCCGCCGCCGTTAGCTGAACATGAAGCCCATAAGCTTCCAATGGCGCCGTTAGTGAGCTTCATACTAACGACGCTTGCATCCTCAATGCTGTATTTTTCCGGAACGCCTTTATTAAAGCCTCTGGCCGGTGAGGCGTAAACCTCCTTCACTTCGCCGCAAAGAAACCTCACTAGATCGACAGTGTGCGTTACTTGCTCATGGAATTGCCCGCCACTTTTCTCCTTCTCTATCCACCATTCCAGTATGGATGACCCTGGTGTAGGATTAGGCGTTCCGCCGATCCATCCGCCGAAAAACAGTATTGGCGGATCCTCTCGGAGTACTTCCTTAACTATCTTAACGCTTTTTCTGTAGCGGTTCATGTATCCAACGCTTGTAATGATGTTCTTTTTCTCAACAGCTGAGGCTATTTTCCTAGCACGATCTAAATAGAGATCTATTGGTTTCTCAACAAAGAATGGCACATTATTCTCTATTGCCACCATTTCTGAGCCGTGAGCAAATGGCGGAAGGCAAAAGTACGCTGCGTCAATTTCAACTTTCTCAAACATTTCTTCGACTTCATTAAAGGATCTGGCTCCTTCGATGCCGAATTTTTCAGCGGCCATTCTCGCACGGTTTAGATTTACGTCACAGAATGCAACCATAGACACGTATGGATTTTTAGTTAAACCCTTCATGTGTTCAATGGCTATTCCGCCGCAACCAATAAAGCCTACATTAATCTTATTCTTATTCAATTGTTTCCACCTCTTTCAAAATATTTTAGATGAGATTTTTAAGATAATTCACACATTTGGGTAGCTCAACATCCGGGTCTCCGGGTACTCCGCATTCAAGAGCCATAAAGTTCCTGTAGCCGATCTTTTTTAGCGCTTCAAATCCGGATTTGAAGTCAGTATGCCCATACCCGGGCAATAAGCGGTTGCTGTCAGCTAAGTGCACATGAAGTATATAGCCATCGGCATCCTCTATGCTATTCACTATATTTGCCTCTTCAATATTCATGTGGAAGAAGTCGGCCATAACTTTAATATGCTCCCTTCCAGCGGCCTTACATATTTCAACAGCTTGTTCAAGCCTATTAATGAAGTGGGTTTCGTAGCGGTTTAAGGGCTCAAGCAGAACATATGCCCCAACATTATCAGCATATTCGCCTAAAATCCTACATTCCTCAATCAATATCTGTTTTTCAATCTCTTTAATGTCGGAACGCCACGGATAAAGGTCGGATATTTTAGGTCCGCCGAATGTCGGGACGGTTATCACACCGACGCCTCCGAGTTCAGCGCATATCTTGAGCCTCTCCTTTATTCCTTCAATAGCCATCTCCCTTGTCTTGCGATCCAGCCCAAGTAAGTCTCCGCTATAGCCGCCGCAGACTGTTGAAAGTTTAATCTTGGATGTGCTCAGGGTTTCTTTTACTTCCTTAAAACGTTGAGGTATATCGTTTCCCCAAACCTCTAAACCTTCGAAACCGTATGCTTCCGTCTTCCGAACTTTTTCATCTAAAGTTTTACCCGGCACCAAGTTTTCCTGAATAGATAGTTTCATAATGCATCACCTTAGTTTTAAAGGGTGAAGTCATTCAATATAAGATTTTTTACAAAATTGCACTAAGCTCGATATTTCGTTTCGTAAACAACGATATTTTAACTTCTTTTTGAGGGAGGAAGGAAAGATTTGAAATAAGGGGTGAATGCATATGTTAGGTTTCTAGGTTTCTTAGGAGATAACTGCCGCTATCATAAGAGGCAGTATGACTGTTGCATCACCCTCAATAGTTACATGCTTCGCGGTCTCCTTGACCTTCCCCCATGAGATTGCTTCGCGAACCCTTGCGCCTGATAGGCTGCCATCCCACTCAACAGCAGTTGTTACGTAAACCGCGTAGTCCAGGCCTCCCTTAAATTGATTCCACCAGATTAGATGGTGCTTTGATATTCCGCCGCCAATTACAAGCGCCCCTGTTTTCTCCGCTTCAAATATTAGGTCGTTGATTTCCTGCTCATCCTTCATGATGTCTATTTTCATTTTATGGTCTTGTGAGAAAAGCCATATTTGATATCCCACCGCTCCATCAGTTATGCCTGGCACATAAACCGGTATATTATTTTTTGCAGCCCAATAAAGTATTGAGTTTTCATTGCAAAGCCTCAAACCTATCTCTCGGCTAAGCTCACGGCTTGAAAGCTCTCTGACGCCTTCACTCCAAAGCGCCGATAGAAGATCATGCATCTTCTTTTCAATTATAATGCCATAACTCTCATTCGGGATAAGCACGTTTCCTAGGCGGTTTATGCCGGCTCTATGAAGATCCCCATCATCTAAATTGAATGATCCGCGGTAATAGTTTCTCCAGCTTCTAGCTAGATCATGATCCAATGTTCCACACGTAGTTATAATGACATCCGTAAGGCGGCGCTTAACCATCTCTTTGAGAACACCTCTGGTTCCCGTTGCAACTATGCATGCTGGGAATGAAAGAAATTTTAGGCATTTCTCATCGGAAATCATCGTTTTCAAAATATCTATTCCAGTAGCAATTTTTTCGGATGTAAAGCCCCACGCATCCCTCATCTGGACTATTAGATCGCTTATCTTCATGTCCTCATGAAGAGCGTAATCCTTAATCGCTTCCATATCTGTAATCAAGATATTAACCCTCCCACAAAGATGGCTTTAGGCGTTTTCACCGGCTAATATTGCTCAAGCCCGCTTAAAAAGTTAAACACGCATATTGGAAAAAGCCTTCCATATCCTCCCTCAAGAACGGCGAACGTTCTCTTGTTAAGATCAGCAATCATGCGTCCAATGGTAATGTAGGAGTCTTCGCTTAGGCCTAAGCTGCAAACTGGATCATGCCTATGGGCGTCAAAGCCTGCTGAAACCGCTATAAGATCCGGATTAAACTTCTTAATGTCATCTAAAGCGATCTTTAGCGTCCTCAAATATTCTGAATCCCCGACTACATATGTGAATGGATAGTTCAGACAGTTCCCCTCTGAGATTCCACCGGTTCCTGGATAAATGCCTCCATACCTATGGAGCGATACAAATAATACCTTTGGATTCCTGAAGAAGATTTCCTGCGTCCCATTACCATGATGACTGTCTATATCAAGTATTGCGATCCTTTCAACTTTCTCAAGAGCCTTCACGCATGCAATGGCAATGTTATTGAAATAGCAGAACCCAAGCGTCGGCGCCCCGAGGGCTCTACCATTTACACCAGCGTGATGTCCGGGCGGCCGCATTAAAGAGAAGGCTTTCTCGCCCTCTAGGGCTACTTCCATGCTTTTTATCGCTGAGCCAGCTGATAATCTAGCATACTCATATATGCCGGGAAGGTTTGGGGTATCTGGATCATAAAGCATTTCATTCTTCACGGCTTCAACAAACTTTCTACTGTGAACTAGCAGCAGATCTTCCTCTCGACATGGCTCGGCCTGAACGAACTTAAGCCCTCTTTCTCTAAGCAGCTTGTAGGCTTGATAAACCCTGTCTGGGGACTCCGGATGACCAGGCTCCCAATATTCTAAGCATTTCTCAGAGAAAACAATATACATAACAATTTTAATTAGAAAAGTTAAAAGATAACTTTTGCGGTGGAGAGGCATTCCCTGAATGAATTTAAAAAAGATCCGTGTGTCCCTCGGCTCAGCAATAGTTTTAGGTTTAACGAAGGGTATGATGAGCGCTGAGCCTACAACAGCCTATTTACTCACATATAGACGCGGAAGATGCTTGGCGAACTGTGCTTTTTGCCCTCAAGCCAGATCCAGCAGTGGTAGAACTGATATGCTCTCAAGGGTTACGTGGCCAGCTTTTAATCTAAATGATGTTGTTAAAGGGATTGAAAGGGCAGCGGATGATGGAAGGGTGAAGCGTGTATGTATTCAAGCATTAAACTATCCTGGCGTGCAAGGCGACATAGCATACATATCTGCATACATTCGCTCAGTATCAGATGTTCCAATCTCAGTTTCATGCCAACCATTAAGATATGAAGAAATGATTAAGTTACGTGAGGCCGGTGTGGAGAGGGTCAGCATATCTCTCGACGCAGCCACGGAGGAGATCTTTACTAAGATTAAGGGTGAACTGGCAACTGGACCATACAGGTGGCAAACCCATCTTGATGCGTTGAAAACCGCGGTTAAGGTTTTTGGGGAAATGAAGGTTACAACCCACCTAATAGTGGGCTTAGGTGAGAGGGAGGAAGATATTGCTTACATAATGCAGAGATGCGTCGACATGGGTGTTTTCCCAGCGCTCTTCGCTTTCACGCCGATACCTGGAACCCGCATGGCCAATCATCCTAGGCCGCCGGTAGCTCACTATCGTAGGGTGCAGATCGCGCATTATCTGATAACACATGGGATAAGACGCTTTGAGGATATGAAGTTTGAGAATGGGCGTATATTTGATTTCGGCATATCCGCTAATGATCTTCATAGAATTGTTCTATCCGGTGACCCCTTTTTAACCTCCGGTTGCCCAAACTGCAATAGGCCATACTATAATGAGGATCCTAGGGGTCCAATCTATAATTATCCTCGAAAACCTGCAGCTGAAGAGATTCTTGAAATTGAAAGGCAGATGGGCTTACGGAAAAATGGCGGAAGATAGAATTTTCGGCTTCAGCTTGAGAAACAGCGGAATATAGTTGATAGAACGTTAAATAAATGAAAAATTCTTTTTGCGCTTTCGCTATGAGAGTGCTCTTATCTGATATATTATTCCATCTTTGCCCTTAATCTCCATTAAGCGTCTTCCCCTTTGATAGCAGTATGCTACAGCTAGGCTTAGAATGGCGCCACATAAATCTTTCCCAGGCAATGCGCTATTGTTC
>JAGTRH010000065.1 GCA_018396795.1 Candidatus Bathyarchaeota archaeon | reverse complement strand
ACTCCGTTCTGGAAGCAATCTCTTGCATCCTTCGTCAGCGTGTATTCAGTGTTGGAGCCGAATGTCTCTACATATTCTCTCCAGCTACTTAAATGGACGGGTGTTAACAATGGTCCCTTCTCAGCTGTTCCTATCAATGAAACGACGCCAGAAGGATATGTTGGCGGCGGTATAATCTCCTTTACAACCTTAATTTCTACACCGGGTATAACTCTAGACAGCTAATTCACCAACTATCTATCCAAAGAGAGATAGACGAACACTATGTAAGCTTCTGAATATTTAAAATTTTTCATATATAATGGCAAACTTTAAAAACAGCATTCAATATAAAAGGTTGTCAAAGGAAGTCTTAAAATTGAAATTAGAGAGATTAACTTGCTTTATGTTAATCGTACTGATTTCTTTGATTTCGGCAACGCTTTTCTCACATTCCGATCCCTTGGGAACTTTCGTTACCGCCCAAAATCAGGATACAGAGTACCCCTGGCCTATGTTCCTTCACGATCTTGAACATACAAGCTATACTGATAGCCCTGTTCCCAGAATACCTACAGTATTATGGAATTATACGATGGGGGGCACTTCTTGGGGTCCAGTTGTAGCTTATGGAAAAGTCTTCTTAGGATCTGCTGATAAAAAGGTTTACGCATTAGATCAGATGACTGGTGCAAAAATATGGGAATTCGCTACAGGAAATGCGATTTGGGTGTCTCCAGCTGTTGCTAACGGCAAAGTCTTTATTGGCTCTACGGATGGTAAAGTTTATGCACTAGATCAATCTAATGGCGCAAAAATATGGGAGTTTAATATAGGCGCAGGAGCGGTACTTCCATCGACTGTTGCTGATGGGATGGTTATTGTGCCCTCAGGCGATGGTAAAATATATGCGCTGCATCAATCTAATGGATCTAAGGTTTGGGATATTACTATAGGCGGCTCCGGAGAACCTGGAACCTACCCGGCTATTGCTGATGGGAAAATTTACATCGTGTTTGGTAACACGCTCTACGCTATAATATCCCGTAGCACACTAACAATTTCACTATCTGAAACAAGGACAAATGTTGGTAGCACAATAATTGTTAATGGTAGACTTTCCCCAGCCCGCTTGAACGCATCTATTACAGTGCAGAGAAGAAGAGAGGGTGAAACAACGTGGGGAACACTAGCATTAGTCTTAACTAATGCAACGGGACACTATTCATATTCTTGGGTGCCAGATACAGCTGGGTCATTCGAGTTAAGGTCTATTTGGGAGGGGAATGCTTATGCTTTAGCCAGTCAAAGCAGTACTCAAACAATAACTGTTGAACTATCTCCCAGCACTTTAACTATGTCGGTATCTCAGACGAGAACAAATATCGGCAGCACGGTGACCATTGAGGGGAATTTATCTCCCGCCCGCTCAGGCGCCTCCATAATAATACAGTGGAGAAGAGGAGGTGAAACAACATGGAGCACACTAACCACGGTAACAACCGATGCAGCAGGGCATTACACGTACGCTTGGAGACCAGATGCAGAGGGATCATTCGAGTTAAGAGCATATTGGCAGGGTGATGCTTCCACGTTAGCTGGTCAAAGCGACGCCCAATTAATAACGGTTGAACCCTCACCGCCCTTAATCACAACAGAACTCTTAATCGCTATAATAGCGGTAGCCGGAGTTGCTGCAGCTGCCATATTATATATCATGAGGCGGCCGAAGAAGCCTAAGCCCTCAGGGCTTAGACTCACCGCTAACCCTAAGGAGATTTTCGCCGACGGGGAATCCACCTCTAATATAACTGTGGAGCTAGTTGACGCACAGGGTAATCAGATACCAGCTGAAAGAGATACAAGCGTATCGTTTAATGCAACAGATGGAAGAATAGTAGGCTCCATCACTATTCCAAAGGGCAGATCATCAGCTACAGTTATCCTTACATCCTCAACTAAAATTGGAACAATATCTGTCAAAGCAAGCGCCAGAGGATTAATGGATGCTAGAACAGAAGTTATTTTCAAAGAAAAGAAGAGATACTGCATGTACTGCGGGAGAAGAATGCCCCTAGAAGCCAAAATCTGCCCAAGCTGCGGTAATGCCCCACCATCAGGCGTCGACACAAAAATCTGCAAGAATTGCGGCACAATAATACCTGAAGTAGCGAGATTCTGTAGGGAATGCGGAGCAAGCCAAACCCAGTAAACAAACACTAGGTTAGCGCCTTAAAAAGATATCCCAGATGCCCTAACATATTTTACAGTAGCATTAATGCTTCTGAACTTATCATTTAATGGCAAGATGACTTTAATGTCAATCTTAGCTCGATTATGTAGTCTGAAAACTTATTTTTTCATTCCGCTTCAACTTTATTCCCATAATCTTCATATCAGGAAATGAAACTTTACAGCCTACTCCTAAGAGATGCCTTCTGTATGTATCTAAGCGATCATAAAGTTGATCTGTTTTACATAGTTCAAATGCCTGAAGATAGAATTATGGTTAGATTTATATGCTGCTTATTCCCATTTTGGATCATCACCTGGCAGAAGCTCTATAAAAATCCTTCCATCAGGTCCACTGCATCCAAGGTAAGGAACATTGCCTTTACGACGAGGCATATAGCCGTCCTCTAGCCGTAAATGTTGATCAATTACCGCTGCTTCAACGATTTCGTCTTTTATTTCCTTAATTTCCTTTAGTATAACAACATGCTGAACCCATGATCGAGGGGGACCTTTATAACCTGGAGGAACACCTTCATATCCTTCTCTTGCGTAAACTAGACATTTTCCCAATTCACCGATTTCCCTGTTTATTTCATCTATGTCGTTTTTTGTGACGTTTCGCTTTTCTCCAAATTCAATTGTTTCTTCAGGTTTTTCGAGATTTAATCCTTCCAGTTTAATCTTTTTTTCATTTTTAGCGTACCTTACAAGTTCGTTGGGACTGTAAAATTTAAGTTTCCCTTTCTTCATTGATTCCTTGACGAATGTTCGGAATCCTGCTCTATAAGCTAGTTCACCTGTAAGGATATTACATTTGGAGACATTTGGACTGAACTCAACTATATTAGGAGTTTTAATTCGGCCTGTTATATCGCCATACTTATTGTCTTTCTTTAGTTTTTCCTCTTTTTTTCCCTCATCTTTGGGCAGTTGCTGCCAGTTGTTAAAATATAAGGAGAGTTCCCTTTTTGCTTCCCACTCAATCCTTTTATATGTTCTTAGGGGAGGTCTCAGCCCCATCCAATCGTCATCCTCAGGTGTCCCTGGGCTCCCATTCATCCTGCTGCTCATCATCTTATTTATAAGCGGATGAGACTTCGGCTCACCCCAACTTTCAAATTTATAGTTCTCAAGCCCTCCAAATTTTTTCAAACCGTTACTATCATATTCAGCTTGGTAGACTGG
The DNA here is from genome assembly GCA_018396795.1 of Candidatus Bathyarchaeota archaeon. Next base: position 3,944 of record JAGTRH010000065.1, on the reverse strand, counting down.
GTCATATTCTTCCTGCCAGAATAGGAGGCTGAAGAATTCGATGGGGTTCATTTTCGTACCATCGCCATAGTATATGCTAATCTTAATTTTATCTCCCTCACCTAATCCATATGCAGCGCACTTTTTCTCGCCATTTTTCACAGATATTTTTTTAAGGTCTTCATAAACAATTTTTCCTGGCATTTTTTTCGCTTCTTTCCAGGTCTTAAACCATTCTATCTTGCCCGTAAGGCTTTCAAAGAAGTCCTTTACCATTAAGGTGAGGGAATGCTCTCCTTCAATGCTCACTGTTCCCTCGGCCACCGCTGTTACTCCTAGTGGCGCTATGTCCTCAACCTTCTTTTCTTTTTGTTGTATGCCTCCTACATTCGGTTGTTGCACTCCACTCTTCTTGGAAGTGCCGCTAGCACCCTCTTTCTTTCTTATTTTTATTATCATACTTAATGATTCATCTATACTAGTATTTTCTATCGTTATATTTTTTGATTCTAAGATTGGCAAATAAAGCATCTTTTTCTTTTCCGATTTCTCAACATCGCACGCCCAATCCGCGTATAGGCTAAACTTAGATCCCAAATTAAGTAACCCATAAACACTATCTCTTAAAAATAATAAATTTTTTCCTTGTAGGCGAGCAGATAATAAAGCCACAGTGAACCTAATCTAGCATCTGCTGGAGCTTTTGTGAAGAAGGCATATCTACCTAACGTTTGGAAAAAGAATTATTTTAGAAGCGAAATTCCGCAGGTAGAATCCCTCTTAATTGTAAGCGCCTAAATTAAATAAAAAATAATAAAATTAAGATATTTAGATAATTTATTGGTAATCTTAAATGTAAGATTAGGAGGATCATAAATAGATGTTAGATTTCTCCAGGATTAAGACCTATCCGATATCTCGGAGAAAAAACTTGGTCGCGCTTAAGGATATGATAAGTCCGGAAGCTCCTTCGCGGCCTTTCGAAAACCCCGACTTAAATGAGATTGCGGAGAGAATAGTTGCTGCGCGGAAAAGCGGCGCTCACGTAATATGGATGATGGGTGCTCACGTGATCAAATCAGGTTTATCCTTAATTATAATAGACCTTATGAAGAGAGGCGTGATAACCCACATTGCCTCTAACGGCGCCGCGGCAATCCATGACTTTGAAATAGCGTTGATAGGTGAGACAAGCGAGGATGTTGCCACAAGCATTGAGGATGGAACTTTCGGAATGGCGGATGAGACCGGTCGCTTAATGAACTTGGCCATACAGCGCGGCGTCCAAGACGGCTTAGGATGCGGAGAGTCGCTTGGAAGGATGATTGCTGAGATCGAAGAGTTCAAATTTAAAGAATACAGCGTCTTATATCACGCCTATAAGCTTGGAATACCCTTCACGGTTCACATAGCCCTAGGAACCGACATAATTCATCAACATCCAAAATGCAACTTTGCAGTTCTAGGCGAGGCGAGCGGAAGAGACTTCAAAACTTTTGTGGAAACCGTGAGCCGCCTAGAGGGCGGAGTTTTCCTAAACTTCGGTTCAGCAGTCATAGGACCGGAAGTCTTTCTTAAAGCAATATCAATAGCTAGAAACCTAGGATTCGTAGTGAGAAGTTTCACGGCGGCGAATTTTGATCTAAAGCCAATAACCGAGTATATGCGTCGGAGAAGCAAAGATGATCCAGATTACTACTATCGTCCGCTGAAGAACATAGTTCAGAGGCCTACATCAACCGGAGGCGCCGGCTTCCACGTAGCGGGAGATCACGTCGTAACCATTCCGAATCTTTATCATCTAATTTTGAACAAGACCGGAGGAGCGATATTTAATCTGCAGAAAGGGGTATCGCCAGCACACTCGTTAGAATCACAGCTGGAAGAAATTGCGCAAAACTATCCAGAGGTGAAAGATATAGCCAGCAGATTTTCAGAGTTAAATCCGAACCTGAAACACTTATTGTGGGATATTATTAAAGCCTATAGAACCATAAATAGATGCTTCGAAACAGGCGGATGTCTATTCATTTGCGGTAATGGTGGAAGCTTTGCCGACGCCCTACACATATCAGCTGAGCTCCTAAAATCATTTAAAATGAAGAGGCCGATCCCAAGCTTTATGAAGGAAATGTTTAATGATCTCCCATCCGGCAGGCTGATTGCCAATAGCCTTGAAGGAGGATTACGCACAATAGTTTTGGGCGCAAATCACTCACTTACAAGCGCTATCGAGAATGATAACCCGACCAGGAATATAGCCTTTGCCCAAGAATTATATGTTCTCGCAAGACAAGGAGATGTTTTGCTTGGAATAAGCACAAGTGGAAACGCTGAGAATGTTTTCTACGCCGCTGTGACGGCTAAAGCCTTGGGACTAAAAGTTATTGCGTTAACTGGCGAATATGGAGGAAGGATCTCTGAAATATCTGATATTACAATAAAAGTTCCAGCTTACGAGACAAGCCGCGTTCAAGAACTCCACTCAATAGTTTATCACACCATATGTGAAATGCTTGAGGCTTCTCTCTGCAGGAGAACTAGAGAATGAATGGACTTAAGCGCTCTAGACTTGTAGAAATACTTGAATCCTTTAACAATTTAGACGTAATGGTTACCGGAGACTTTGCTCTTGATGTTTACTGGTATGCTGACATGATCCGTTCGGAGCTTTCCCGCGAAACCCCTCACTACACTCGACCAATAGTTAAAGAGACATATTCGCCAGGAGCATCAGGTAATATATCTTGGAATGTGAAGGATTTAGGTGTAAAAAATGTTTACGCCATTACAGTTCTTGGGAGGGATTGGCGCAGCCAGATATTGATAGAGAAGCTGCAGGATATGGGCATAATCACCAAGTATGTAATTCAATCGCCGGAGAGAATTACGCCAGCCTACATTAAGCCGATTCTCTGCGGTTTTGATTCCCAGCAGGAAGATGCGAGGCTTGATTTCATGAACTTCAATCCGCTCTCTAAAAGTCTCGAAGAACAGCTTGTGGATAACATTAAAGCGGTAATCGACATTGTTGACGCCGTAATAGTCGAGGACCAAATGGGTAGAAATGGGGTAATAACAGAAAGCGTTAGACACGCTTTCATAAATCTTGCGAAAGAAAACCCTGAAAAGATTTTCGTTGTGGATTCCAGAGAAAGAATAGGACTCTTTGAAAACATGGTTCTGAAGCCTAACAAGATTGAGGCTGTAAGAGCCGTAAATCCCTCCAGAAACCCCTTAGAGGTTGAAATAGATGAACTAATAAATGTGGGGAAGGAGATTTTCAAAAGGGCCAATCGCCCAGTTTACATAACTTTAAGCGAGAAAGGCGCGCTTCTGATAGATGGAGACAAACACCATCATCTGCCTGCTGCACCAACAGAACCTCCAATAGATCCCGTAGGAGCCGGCGACACTTTCATATCAGCTGTGGGAGCAAGTTTGGCCGCTGGAGCCAGCCCGCTTGAAGCTGGAATAATAGCCAATGTAGCTGCCAGCGTGATCCTTAAGAAGTTGAATATTACGGGAACAGCTTCTCCAAAGGAGATTCTTGACAAATTTGATGAAATATCTAGGGGAGGCGAGTGGCCGTGAGCCTATGGATAGAAGTAATCAACCCCAACGTTAAGTCGCGACTTGGCAGAATTAAGTATACGTTAATAGACTTTGATGGGACGATTTCCGTCGGTGATGCTTGTAAGGAGCTGCCACAGGAAGCCCCCACCCCCGGAGCTCGAAGCCGAAGTTCGAGAATACATTGATTACTCCACTGGAATACTAACTATAAAGCAGATGGAGTGGCTTGCCGAAGCCGTTCATAGGTATGGCATAGCTAAAGAACCTAAAAGCCCATACGAGTATAAGAGGATATATAATGAGAGAATGCTGTCCTACATTGAAGGTAGAATTAAAGGGCTGATGAGCGGAGAGATAAAACCCGAAGACATGATGATTATGGGGGCAAG
>JAGTRH010000064.1 GCA_018396795.1 Candidatus Bathyarchaeota archaeon | reverse complement strand
TCGGCGGGATGAACGAAGTGGAAACATGGGGTAGGAGAGCAGCTTGGTGCGACTATAGTGGGATCGTTGATGGGGAGAGGGTTGGGATAACTGCTTTCGACCACTTGGACAACTTCAGGTACCCAACCTACTGGCATGTGAGGAATTACGGCCTGATGACCGCAAATATGTTTGGTGTCTCAGTCTTCACGAATATGCCTAAGAACAGGGGAGACTATGTCCTGCCTAAGGGGGAGGAATTGAGATTTAAGTACAGGGTTCTTGTGCACGAGGGTAGGGACTCCAGCTACATAAAAAGCAAATATATTGATTTTATCTATCCGCCTAAAGTGGAAGTTTTGACGGATAGAGTGTAAATCTTTAGTATGCATGAAGTGGCTTAAGCAATCTTTAAACAGGCAACAATAAAAAGTTTCAAAATTTTATCGGCAACGAGGCGATTTTACTGTTCGACTCCTTCTATGATCGTAGGCCTTGGCCTCAAGTCGGGCAAGTCGTATTTGAATGTGGAAGCCCATTTTGCAGCCCACTTCGCCATCTGCATCCACATGGGGTCGGGCTGGCCGTTTAGATTGCTATCGACCCATTGGAAGAGCTTCTTCCTCATGGCTTTAACCCTGTCCTTTTTCTCGGTCGCCAGGTTTACAACTTCCATGGGATCTTCTTCCAGATTATAAAGTTCTTCCGTCCGTTCAAAGTAATTCCGTACATATTTCCACTTACCCTCTATTATGGCTCGGAATTCATGGTCTTCTATGTAGATTTCATTCCTCACAGTTTTTTCTCCATTAATTATTGGAAGTAGGTCTTCTCCGTCGAATTTTGGCAGTTTTTCCCTATCTTCTCCTAGGATTGATAAAACCGTTGGAGCTATGTCGGTCTGCTGAACGTAGCCCTCTATACTTTTTCCACGTGGAAGTATAGTTGGCGCCCATATAATCAGAGGTATGTGGACGACTGACTCGTGAAGCCCTCTGTGATCATAAAGTCCATGTTGGCCCAGTTGTTCACCGTGGTCAGAAGTTATAATGATAACAGTTTTGTCAGAAACATCTAACTCCTCCAAGTTTTCTATTACTTCACCTATTAAACCGTCTACAAACTTTATCTCTCCATCATATAAGTCGATTGTAGGCTTTCCCTCATCAGGTCTAGGCTCCCATAATTCTCCTACTCTGCCCCACCCTTGAACATAGCAGTAGCCCGCAGGCGCCTCACGTACCTCAAGATCGTCAATCCTACCGGGCTCGTGATGGAATACTCGTCTGAATTCCTCAGGCTGATTATAAGGCGTATGAGGATCCCAGTAGTGAATAAAGGCGAAGAAGTCTTCAGTTTTATGCCCTTTAAGCCATGGTATAAGCCTACGATTAACAGTGTCTCCGGTAATTTCGTGAGCTATTGGCTTTGATGTTCTAGTCACGTTTACATAGTATTCGAATCCTCTAACTAAGTGATCCATATGAGATGAGAAATTCACAAGGTTATCAAAAGCAGCCGTAGTATATCCGCCTATAATATCTTGAATAAGCTCAGGGAGTGTTGGGATAGCATCATTGAAATCTATAAGATTAGGCAGATTCCAAGGCGTTAAGTAGTAACGGTGATGAATAGGAAACAATCCTGTAATGATTGATGAAAAACCAGGACCAGTAGGTATGGCTGCGGCATGCATGTCCTTGAAAAGAATCCCGTCGCTAGCCAACCGGTCGATATTGGGGCTTGTATCTCGGAAATAGCCGTAACATCCTAGATGGTCGGCTCTTAAAGTATCGACAACAATAAAAATACAATTGACCTTGCTCATGTATACAAGTTTTCCGAGTATATATTTAAACCTTGGTGTTCAGTTTAAGATTATTTGACCTAATGAATATTGTTCATAGTCATTTCAGTACCATCGTCAGTATTGGAGCATGTGGGTTAAACGTGCGCCTTTTCATTTAGATGTAAAAATCTCTTTAAGCATTTTTACTGATTCATTGACTATGATGTCTAATGCTTCAGGAGCTAGCTTGGACCAGTTTGACGTACGAGTTTCGTAGCCACCTCCTTGAAAGGCGTGCTTCGTCGGGATATACCCTGCGTAACCGTTGCAATTATGTAGTACATAAGTCGGATACGTTGGTGATTGCAACTTAATTGCCAGTTGCCCTTCGACGAATGGTTCACCCATTAAGCCGACAAAAGCAATATTGCCCACGCGAAGAACCTGTATTTCATAGTCAAAATACGGGTAGCGTTGCCGTTGCTCGTATAGATCAAGCAACGATACTGCATACATCCAATCCCAATCTACACGAGTATGCGTATCGTCAACCCATAAAGGCTCAGGATGCTTACGCAATAATTGCCTCGCCTTTTCAAACTCATCCCGACTTATTTCTCTTAAAGGTATCTTGATGTTCGTTGCTCTAAAATCCAATACAACATCATTTCTGTAATCGCTTATCCTCTTTGCAACGTTCACTGCAGTCTCTGTAAGTAAACGCCCCATACGGTATTGGTCGTCAACATAGTTGGGGTCAAGATGGTTCATATGATGTATATTGCCGCAACAACCGTTAACCACTAGAGGTATGCATGTTTCTCCAAATACCTCTCTTACTCCATTTGACCATGCTCCAGGCCAGTCGGCAGTAACATACCTGTTAGGATAGCCGTGTGTTGGATGACAGGTGTAGTATAGAATCATAGCTGAGACCCTAGCATCCTCCGTAACTATGCATACTACGCCAAGCTCAGGGTCTATAGGTCCCTCAGCATATAAAATGTTAGGGTCGGCTGCCCGTGGGTGTGTTTGAACTTTTCCATTCCGCATAACAAAGCGTCTGTTAAAGGCAACCCTACCTTCAACACCACTTGCTGCACCTATCCAAGCTGGCTCAGAATTCTTATTCGCGATACTGATCGCTTCAAGAATTCGTGCTAAGGCAAAAGAACTATATTCAGCGTCACCATCGCGTAGCCAAGGCAGTTCAGGGGGTATTAAGTTACATTCATTACTAACCATGATATGACCTATTGATGGTGCAGCATGGTTCTGGACGGCATGAATCAGTACAGCCTCGGGCTTAAGTCCAAATTTTTCTGAAGCTAATTTCCGGATTTTATTCGCCCATTCAGCAGTTATGCTGGCTAGGTCGCATGATAAAAAACATAGTTTGCTTCCATTAGACTCTAAAACCAATGCTTTCGCGTAAATCGGGTCCAAAACAAATTCGTTCGGTCTATATCTACCTATATCACCAGCAAGCTGGGTCCCCCTCTCAGGCGTAATATCCACTTGCGCTACACCAGCGTATAAGGAACCAATGCCACCATTCCTTCTCATTTTCACCTTCACCTTCATACTCTGTTTATATATGGGTTTTGTCTGCATTGAAGTAAAACATTTAATGTCCCATTCATAGATGCAGGAGTAGTTCAGATGAATAAGGAGAACCTTAATAGTGAATCTAAATGGATACCCTTCGAATATCCGTGGGATGATGCCCCGTTAGACCTATCATTCCTGTACGAGAAGGATAGGCCTGCCGGTATACACGGTTTCCTTATGGTTAAAGGTAATAAATTTATGTTTGAAGATGGCACTAAGGTCAGATTCTGGGGGACATGTTTTAATGCCGCAGCTAATTTTCCACCACACGAGTTGGCTGAGAAGACTGCTCGGAGAGTTGCCAAGTTCGGTATAAATATGGTTAGAACGCATCAACTTGACGCCGAATGGTCTACACCAAATATTTTTCAATTCAGTAAAGGCAAGCCTCTTGAAAACACGTTGAATTTTGACCCTAAGAGTCTAGATAAACTTGACTATCTGATATACTGTCTAAAGAAGGAAGGCGTCTATATTTATCTGGATCAGCTAACCTATCGCAAGTTCAAGCCTGGCGATAGTGTAGATGCTGTTGACGATTTGGGTGAAGCTGCTAAACCATATGTTTGCTTTGATAGAAGACTCATAGAATTGCAGAAGAAGTTTAGCTATGATCTTTGGACACATATAAATCCTTACACAGGATTGGCATATAAAGACGATCCTGCAATTGCACTTATGGAGATAGTTAACGAATGCGATTTATTCACACATCAAGTGACACTTGAACCATATCGATCAAGGCTTGAAGAAAGGTATCGAGCATGGGCAAAAGAGTATGACATAAAAGCCGGAGATGAAAAGATAGATTTCACTAAACCTACTGAGCCGATTCTAAGGTTTTTCGCCGAAATAACTCAAAACTATTATAAAGAGATAATAGGGTTTCTCCGTGATATTGGGGTGAGAATTCCCATAACAGGAACAAATTGGAGCCAAAGTTTAGGTCTACTCTACAGCTTAACTGTATGCGACTATACGGATTCACACTGCTATTGGGGGTGGGGAAAGAACGAGCCGATGGTTGGAAAGACAGATATTTTCGGAACGCTGTCTTTCAACAGATTTATAGATAAACCGTTTGTTGTTTCAGAGTGGGATGAACCATGGCCGAATGAGTGGCGTGCGGAGAGCCCGTTATTAATAGCAGGTATGGCTGGTTTTCAAGATTGGAGTGGTGTGATCCTTCACACATACAGATATTGCTACTTTGGGCCTGTAGACCATATGGGAGGAATAACTATGGGAGGGGGAAGGCACAGAGTATTATTTGAAGCACCATTTATTGACCCTGCTAAATTCGGGCTGTTCTATCACGCGGCTTTGCTGTTCCGTCGTGGAGACGTTGAAACAGCTAGAAAAACTATTGGAATTCGAATTACTGACGATATTATTTCTCATCCGGAAAAATCGAGGGTGACGGCTATAAAGGCTTTGAAGACAATATCTGAAAAACATGGAATCGGTATGGTTTTACCGAGACAAGCCCCTATTATAGACATGGCGATTTCACCGGATGACACAACATTAATCGCTCAATGTAAGAATGAGGTAGTTTCAGACACGGGGCAACTGTATCGTAATTGGGAGAAAAAGTATGGTTGGATAGATACACCTTACACGAAAGCGGCTTATGGGTTCCTTGGTGAAATAGGGGAAAGAGTGCTGAAAGGTATGAAAATGAGCGTAAAAACCCAGTTTGCGACAATAGCATTAAGCTCATTGACGAATAAACCGATTAACGAGTCTTCGCATCTTCTCTTAACGGCAGTTGGAAGAGCGGATAATACCGGTGCTAAATACGACGCCGAACACACATATCCAACTGATATTGGGCACGGGCCCATAATAATCGAACCCATTCAGGCTTCAATCGAATTAATTAGCATAAACCGCCTTAGAATCTGGTCCATCAGTCCAGAAGGCTTCTACACGGGCACAATACCAGTAGAATATAAAGACGGGATGCTTAGATTTGAAATAGGAAAAATATGGCCATCAATGTACTATATATTACAGAGAGCCTAGACTCAATAAACCTACTTTTATTTCTCATGGATAGCCCTGGAGAAACGTATAGTACGCTCTTTTCCTTTAATCTAGTTAAACGTTTAACTTTCTAGATGTTGAATATTTGCGCGGCGTTTTCGCTCAAGATTTGAGAGGCTATTTCTAAAGCCTCATCAAACTTCAGGTAACTTCTATCCACCATTTTAGAGAGTACTTCGGATAATAGGTTTTTGAATAGTTTTAGCGCACCGTATGTTGCTTCAGCCACCCAGCAATCTCCTCCCCACATGGCTCTGCTTGAAAGTCCTAGTTCAACAACTTCCCTTATCAGAAGCCTGCAGGCTGATGGAGATATTATTGGAAGCCAGCAGAAGTCTATATATACGTTTCTAAAGCTCATGGCTATCGCTGCAGTTTCTCTTATCCAAGGGTATCCGCCATGGAAAAGTATGAAATTGACATTGCTGTATTTCCGTATAATATTTACCAGATTCATGGGGTTCGACCCCTCTATAATAGCCAAACCCGTATGAAATTGAACGGGGAAACCGAGCTCACTTGCCTTAGTTAGAATATAGTGTAGGATGAAGTCTTGGAATAGCCTAATATCTCTAGAAGTTAATCCCAACCCCCTTTTGTCGAAAATCCTCTTAGCATCGTTTTCCTCAACATCTTCAAACAATATCGGCCTATCGTATGCAAGGGCTGATTTAAGCGCAACATAGCCTCTTCTTTTAGCCTCATTCAACACCCTATCCACGAGCCTCATATAATTTTCAAAAGTTTCAACTTTAAGATTCAAATAGTCTTCGAAAACATAGGGGCTATTTCCATTGTGATCTCTAACGTCCCTTTCATAGCCGAACAGTAGCGAATTTATTCTGAAGACTGGCTTGAAAAGCTCTGGGTCGAAGCTTCCTCTCCAAACATCCCAATACGGATCCCAGAGAACCTTATCTATTAAAGAGCTTTCCTTAAATACTCTCCTAGTCCAGTAGTTGCTCTTGTACGCTTCACGGATAAGGTTTGAAGCTTCTAAGAAAGCGTCTTCACTAGGAGGATCTATATTCACCCCGTATATGTCCTTAATAGCGATACTACAGGATTTATAGAAGGCACTTCCCGAAATCTTTCTAACGTTTTCCACAAGGCTTTTAAGGTCGTCTCTCTTAGCAGGTGGTTTAGCAATCCAGAAAACGTAGGCGCCTTCTAAAATGTCGCTAATGGACGGGTTTCTGCGTGCTACGAATTCTTGCGGATAAGTGTGTTCATGTGTGTCTACCACATGCATATCTGCAATTATCTTGGAAATCTCAGCATAGGTAGGGTCCATAAGCTATTCTTTGCATGCCACTTTAAAAAATGTTGTCATCCCGTTTCTCCTTTCAGTCCCAAAGGGGTGGAAAAAGGGTTATGGAAAAATCACCCGTAATTTTCGATTGCCAGCGAGGTGAGAGTTAATCCTACTTTACTCCCTATGGAGGCCGATTCTCTTCACAAGCTCATAGGTGAAGTTGAGGTGTTCTACAGGAGTATTTGGAGCCACGTTATTGGCATCTCGGAAAATAAACCTTTTCCCTTTCGCGACCCCGGAGCCAAATATGCTTTTAACCTCATCCTCTATCTTGCTTAAAGGACCCTGTTTAAGGGTTGTAACTCTTACACCACCCTGTATTACTACGTCTTCTCCAAGGATTTCTCTCGCCTTACCCAGATCCAGTGGAAACCCGGTGTCTATGGAGGAAATGTTAAACTCCTCCCTCAAGGTTTTAAGATGCTGTATAACTGCGCCACATAAGTGTATGCTTGGCCTTCTCGAGCAGAAAGTGTTAACTATCTTTCTGTGGAGGGGGAGGACGAATTCCTTATAGGCTTTAGGAGACAGAAGCTGAATTGAATCGTCCGCAAACCCGAAGCCTTCATATGGAAAAGAGATCTTAAGCAGCCTATGCCAAGCCTTCATCCTCTCAATTATTGATTCGGTTATGAACCAGAGAAATTCTTCAGCTAAACCCCTGTTCAGATAGAGCAGTTTAACCACGTAGCCACCCGTTATGTTAGTT
>JAGTRH010000063.1 GCA_018396795.1 Candidatus Bathyarchaeota archaeon | reverse complement strand
TTGGGAAAAGCCACGATAACCACGATAGGTTTAGAGGCGACGCCAAAAAATGTTCCCCAGATACCTGACAAGTCTGAAGTAATTTTTGATCGCCGCATGATTCTTAAAGAGACTGAAAGCGACATCCTTGAACCAGTAAAAAAGAAGGTGGCTGAGCTTATAGAACGGGGAGAAGCCTTAGACGCAACCGTAGGCATTCTTGAAGAAGAAATAAAATGCTGGACTGGGAAAAAGCTGAAGGTGAAGGACTTCTTTCCATCATGGCTTATCAAAGAAACTGACATCGTCCAAAGGGCGCTTAAAAGCCTCTCAGACAACGGATTTGCAATTAACACGCATATCTGGAGGTTCAGCACAGATGGCGTTTACACCTACGGTTTAAAGGGTATTCCAACGATTGGAATTGGCCCTGGAGATGAGGCTTTGGCCCATCAACCAAATGAATGCGTATCCATAAAGGAAGTGGAAAAGGCTGTTCAAGCCTATGCTGCCATAGTTAAAAGTTTCATTTCAAGAAATTCTGATAATCAGCCTATTGCTCATAAGTGTAAACACTATAAAGGGGCGATTTAGCTTTTGGGGTGTCCAACTGGAATAATGTAAAGCGGCTTTTGCTCTCTTGACAGTTGCAGAATCTCCTGAACTTTGTCGTCATCGAACGCTCCAACGGTCACCATTCCTAACCCCCGGGCTGTAGCTTGAAGATATAAGTTTTGTCCAACATGACCCGCCTCCATATGCACATAGCGAACCCCGCGTTCACCATACTTACTCGTGGTACGTTCGTAAACCGCTACAATAACTATGCTAACAGGCGCCTCCACTACGCAGCTCTGCTTCAACGCAGCTTCTGCGAGACTTAAGCGCAAGTCACCTCTTAAGATGCACTCTAACCTATGCGTAAGGGGGTCATAATGGTAAAGTCCTTCTGCCAGTCCTGTTACGCCGTTGCTGCTAACTACCACATAAATCTCAAGCGGGTAAGTGGCTCCCGCAGATGGAGCTGCCCGAAACCTCTTTTCAGGATCCGTTATCCCTTGGGCTGCCCAAAGCAGCTGTGAAATGTCGCTCATGCTTAGCGACTCCTCAGTGAAACTTCTTATGGAACGCCTACGCCAGATTGCCTCCTCAACGGACATTATGCCTTTTATTTCGGGATATGGCAATTCAACGAAGGCATAAGCTTCGTTGGGTTTAAATTCGCCTTGTTTAGTCAAAGTCAAATAAACGGTAAAGGCTACCGCAGAAACTGCGATGGCTATAATCACCACAATAATCTTTTTTATCTTAAACACTTTTTGCTCATACTCCTAGTAGTTGATCCTCGGTAAATTTAGTGATACGTCTAGAATTATTGGTTTTATGGTTGCCTCTCTAAACGTTGTGCTGAAGTGGCGGAATTTTTAATGAAGAATTAGCTGTCAAGAAATTTTGAGTTCACGTCAAGGTTTATCCATATCTCTAAAATTTGAAATATTTCCTGATAGTGTTTCTCATAGCAGACAACATTCCCAGTTTATCCAAGCCTATTAAGAAGGAAGTAATGGATGATAGAAGTGTTGATGCTAAGAAGATTGTCATTATGGCGCCGTCCATGACCGAGGAAATAATTGGCGCCGTCTGTACCCTCGTTGGAAAGTAGAAAACAAGCAATAAAGCTAACCATATGGTAAATGTTATAATAAAAAAGGCGTATAGTAACGTTTTTTTGTTCATTTCTTTCATCTGGACTAAGTCGACTAAGTGCTTTCTGCCGTGACAATGATGGTTACTGTTGTGGGTTGATCTGCGCTTACCGACTTTGCGGTGGTTAATATTTCGAAGTCAAATCTCCAGGTTCCAGCTTTATCTAAATTAATTGCAGGGGGATCTGGAGATGTCAGTGACATGGTGCATGCAGTGTCACCTACATTATGACTTGAACCGCTACCAACAGCCGCAAATTTTACAGTTACCGTGTATGTGGTGTAATATGTACTTAAGGAGTCTAAGTTGCTGTCTATGTGCAAGTACACATTATCTTTTGTCGTTGTGATGTTTATGATGTTGCCAAGGCTTGCCACCGTAGTCTTATTATATGACTTTGTCTCTCCTTCCTCTATGTTGCCTAAATCAGAGTTTTGTACAGCTAATGTTGCAATTTCCTTTATTGTCTGGGTGATTGTATGCTGTGCGGTTTCATAGACAAAGGCCGAAACCGAAATTATGCAAAGGCTCAACAGTATGAACAGAAAGCCAGCAATATCTGTTCTTTTCATTGAAATCAGATTCCGATTTCGATTTTACTAATATGCTAACATACTTGAGAAAAAACATTGTTAATTTTGCATCAAAATTTGTGGTTCATTTTTCGAATATAAACTTCCAATTCATATTCTTCATTTGTAGGTTCAATACGTTGAATTAGATTATGATAAAAAATATTTCTAAGCGATGACACTTTCTGTGCTATTTGCTTTGACATCAACTATACATGCCTTTGTTTATGAACTGCGGTCGCGAATGTCATGCAAAACTATTATACCATTATACAAAGGTGGCTGAGCGGTTAGGAATCGATGTGGATGGTAACGCAAATTGTGGTAACTAAGCGGCATAATAGATGAAGTTAGAATCTCAAACACCTGAGAAACGCCGCGTGGATAAAAGCACCGTATGAAAGTGGAAGAGATCATTTAATCGATTTTGGAATCGAAGAAAGCAGATAAAGTTAATAGTCAAATTTTAATTTGTTTAAGTAGAAAGTTTTGTCCATTTTTCTAGTTGTTCAACAACATCGTGTAATCCAAGTTTTTTCAGCGTTGTTTTTGTTGGCATTCCCCGTTCGTCCCAACCTCTTTTTCTGTAGTACATCCGTAGCATGTTCTCATATCCTGCTCTATTTAGCGCTACACCTTTAAAGGGCCCTTTAGACAATGGTTCTTTAAACCACCTTGCTGGCGGGATATCCATTTCGCTGGTCCAACTCTGACCGTACTCACGAATCCAGAAGGCACGGATCAGAGTGAAAACTCTGTCAGCAATGGCGTTTAAATCTTCCAATGTCATCTTTAAGCCTGTTGCGGCTTCTAGAAACTTTGGGTACCACTCAAGCTCAAAGCCCAACTCAACCCATGGAAGCCTACAAACGGTTAAACACTCAAAAACCCCTCCACGAATACGTTGAAGTTCTATGACCTTATCAACTTTCTCCTCGCTGTAGCTTTCGCGTCCAACTTTGGTTTCCCAAGAAATAACCCAAGCATCCTTATGGTGGGCTCCAACGGAGCTGGTTGCATAGGATAATGCCATAGCTGGCGTAGTGTGGCAATCATAGGCGGAGATCTCCAAGCCCTTCACGTGCATGGCCCAATGGCTTGCGTTGCCGCCAAGATTTTCAGCTGAAAAACGAACTCCTTCGGCTAACATGTTACCTAAACCGCGTTTATAGGCTATATCATTGATTAAGTCTTTGGCTTTTTTAAATTCGCCCCAAGAAATCTTCTCTTGAATAAGTCCTTTCTCAGAGGCTTCCATGGCAAAGCCAATCACATTGCCTAAAGAAATTGTGTCTAGGCCTAAATCGTCGGCAACCCTGTTAAGCGTTGCAACTTCCTTTAGGTTACCTAATCCCATGTTTGAACCAAGCATTGCAACATTCTCATAATCAAGTTCAGACTCCTCCCCATTAGAATCGCTGACGACGTTGCCGCAGGTCATGTTACACTGGGGGCATCCACGGTTAGAAATTTTAATTTTCTCCATTGCGAATCCGCCAATGTCCCCCGCATCCTCGAATATTCCCTCGCGGTAATTACATGTGGGGAGAACGCTGTTCTCTTGGCTCCATTCTATGGTCATCATCGTCCCTTGTCGTTTCCAAAAGTCGTAATTTGGCTTTGCTAAAATATCCTTGTAACCATCCATGCCTAACTTCTTTAAATTATCGGCATTAGCCGCAGGCAGCCTGCCTGAATCCGTAATAACAACCGCCTTCAAATTCTTTGAACCCATGACCGCGCCCATTCCAGGTCTGCCGCCTGCGCGACCACCTTGTGAAACTACATTCGCGAATTTCACGAGATTTTCTCCGCCTGGACCAATGCATAAAATGCCAGCTGTTCGCCCATAAATCTCCCTCAATCTTCTTTCAGTTTCAAATGTTCCTAAACCCCATAGATCAGATGCATCGAGAAATTCCACTTTTTTGCCTTGAATTAGTAGAATAATAGGCTTTTTTGCTCTTCCCTCAACAATTATAGCGTCATAGCCAGCTTCACGCATTTTAACAGCAGCATTTGTCCCAATGTTTCCGTCGCCATAACCACCAGTTAATGGACTTTTAGCCGCAACAACCATTTTTCCACTACTTGGCAAAGCGAATCCTGTCAATGGACCAGAGGCAAAAACAATTATATTCTTAGGAGATAACGGATCGATTTTCGGTTCAAGTCTATCCCATAGAATCTTGACGGCAAATCCTCTGCCGCCGAGGAAATTTTCAGCCAAATCCCCCAAATAACCTTCAGGAACAGCTTTATTGTTGCTCAAGTTTACTTGCAGAAAAACGCCATTCCAACCAAACAAGTCGAGTCCCCCAAAGGCTAAATAACAAGTCTTTCCGGCTCAGCGTTCCTATTTTTCAAACCTAAATCGCTGACTTTGAACTTTCTATCCCCGTAAAGCAGTGCGTACTCTTCGCCATTGTAGAGGGCTGCCGCGATTCTACCTATTGAATCCGCCTTTAATATACCGCTGCCGCTTGCACCACCAACAACTATTAAGCCATATTCCTCAAAAACTAATGGTTGTCCATCAATACTATTTATTTCATACAAGCCAGCGAAAGCCGAAAATGGTTGGCAGCCTGAAAACTGTGGGAAATATTTAACCAATACTTGATATAGCCCATATCTATAGAAGTTTTCCTCAGGTTCAGGATTATCTTCAATCTTAAAGGCCCTTGGAAATTCGTCAGCAAAGGATACCCAAAAGGCCTCTTCTTCTGGCGCTGGTCGGATGTAAGCAGAGGGCTTCGGAAGAATCGTTAACGGTAAACATCCCGCGTTTGTGAATTCTCTACTGTAAAGCAACTTTTTCAGAGCGTCTGTTTTCGCCTTAATGGAGAAGATCTGCCTCTTCTTAGCCTTAATGAAGCAATCGATTCCGATGGGATCCAGAAGCTGGGGAGACCAAGCTCCAGCCGCGATTATTGTTTTTTTAGCCCTTATTAGGCCCCTGTTAGTTTTTACTCCAGCAACTACTGCATCTTGCCAGAAGTATGGTTCCCCAGGCATACCTAAGGGCTGGCGTGGTTCTACAATAATTTCCGTAACTTCAGTGTTAAATTGAATTTTGCCTCCAAGTTTCAGAAATTCCGACTCATAAAACTTCACTAGGCAATCCACATCAAGTAATCCAGCCTTTGGAATTAAAATTCCCTTATAGACGTTTCCTAAATTCATTAACTGGGCTTCTTCGTCTTCAGCGAAGTTTGTTTTCATATCAAGCTTATTGGCCAATTCACTTTCGTCGTACTCAACATACTTAAAACCCTTGCCAGCTAAATCTTTTAAAACCGGAAGCATTCTACTATATCCTGCCTCATCGAAAAGCCACAGATAACCAGCCCACGTCAGCTTCAAATCAAAATTCAAATCATTTTGAACGTGTTTATAAAACTCGACAGAGGAGTCAGCCAAAGCAAAATTTGTACGAGAAGAGAATAAACATCGGAAGGCTGCAGCGCTCTTGGCTGTGCTACCCTGCCCAGCAGCTCCCAATTTATCAATAACTAAAACGTTCAACTGAGGATTACCATTTTTGATGTGATAAGCCGTTGATAAACCTAGGATTCCAGCGCCCACGATCAAAACATCATATTCCATGATGAATTCACCTCAGACTTGAGCAGACTATAATCTATTTAAATTTAACGATTAAAAGATTAAGGCAAGCATCATTGGAGAATACTTATTTACTTCTTGGAATATGATTTACTTCAATCATTTTGAGGCGAAAGAAAAAATGAACATGACAAACGGAACGAAAGCAATTTCGACATTCATTTTAATTTTACTAGTTCTCTTATCCATGATAATAGGTGCCCTATTATCCTATATATGGGTCCTGTCAAATTTTTACTTGGAACCAGAAAATACTGTAGGTGTAGTTATTACTGAAGTTAATTTTCCAGTTAACCATGGAGAATATTTTAATGTAACGGTTATGAACCCTTCACATTCACCTTCCGACACAAACATAACGGAAATATACTTAACCATAAAGGGAGACCCTAACCTTTATAGGGTAAATGAAACCGATCCGGAGGAATTTCCTATTCCGCTACAACGTGGCAGCGTCAAGACAATAAAATGTATTATGAATTGGGGAAAATTTGCTGGGGAAATCATCACGGTACACGTGTCTGCATTTAACGCTTCAGGGGCTACACGATCATCTGAGACGAAGTTTGTGAAGTTAGAGGCTGAAGCGTATTTCAATGCGGCGATAAGTTGTAAACACTTTAATGTTACAGTTAGAAACCATGAAAAATCGGCGATAAATTTAACTTTGATCCGTTTTTACCTTGATGAGAAGCCCGTTGAAAACATGAGCATAAGCCTTCCAAGGATTATAATGGTGAATGAAACCCTTGATTTCCAATGTTTTGTTGATTGGCAAGGTCGTGAAAATCCCCTTGTTCTAATTGAAACAGCAGAGGGTTATAATTGTGAAATAAAGAATGATGTGTCCTCCACCGTAATTTTGCAGGTTATGGATGTAACGTTTAACGAGTTAAACCCGAATGAGCTTAACATAACTATTTTTAATTCAGCAAATTCAGTTACGTCAGTTGATGTGTCAAACATTGTACTAACATATTATAATAACACAAAATACAATATTAGCGGAAGCCTTGCAAATCCACAGCTTCCACATAAACTCGAAAGAAACACCGCCCTTACATTCAAATGTATTTGGCCGTGGAAAAATTATCGTGATAAGAACATTACTGTAACTGTTTACACAAGGCAGGGATTTATGTCCGCTTCAAAGACAGTGAAAACGCCACCGCAAATAGTTTTAAAAATAGCACATATAAACTTCAATTTGACCGAAACTGAATTTTTCCTGGTAAATATTAAAAACATGCCATGCTCCATCAAAGAAGCGCAGATTGCAAAGGTAATGTTCAACAATAACGAAAGCGACTTCGAGCCTCAAACAATACTAGTTGGAGAAGAAAGGCTATTTAAATGCGGTTTTAACTGGGCGAACTTTAAGGGAGAAAGGGTCACAATCACCGTTTACACTGCAGATGGGCTAAACGTTTCAAAGAGCCTAGTATTGCCCTCGGTTGATATGAAAATTTTGATGCTTGATTTCGGCAAGTTGACTAATGGAATCCCCTTTGTCAATGTTACAATTTTGAACTCAGCCTTTTCAAGACAGGATGTAACTATTACACAAATTA
>JAGTRH010000062.1 GCA_018396795.1 Candidatus Bathyarchaeota archaeon | reverse complement strand
GAATAACCTCATAGGTCTCGGTGAACTAGTCATCTTCGTGGCCACAAGCCTAGCTATCGAAGCGGTAAACTCAGGCCTTAAAGCAATCCTCCTACCGCCTAGATCCTCAAAAACATACATGCGCCTCCTATTCTCCTCACCAATCTTAGCCGCCAAAAGATCGTAATACTCTATAACTGGTGTTATAACCTCCTCGTAACCATACAAATCAGCCAACCGCCTAGAGCACTCCTCAATAAACCTAAGCCTCCAAGCCTCATCAGGCAGCAGATCCCTCATGCCACGCACAGTCTGACGGAAATCCAAACTCAAGTAGGTCTCCTCCAGGAGAGCAATAGATATATCGTTACGCTTTACGCTATTAAAAGTGGCCGAGAAGAATTTAAGATTTTAGGGCAGATTACAACTCGATTATATTAAGGCGTGAAAGGCGGCTTTTCGGACTCAGGAGCGGGAAAAGATCGTCATCCACATCGAGCGTCCACGTACCTCGATCTCCTCATCGTCCAATAAAATTAAGCAAAGCAAAGGATATGAATATTTCGCAACCTGAAAATTAAGGCTGCACTCCCCTGGTTTTATCATACATTTTCTCTAGGGTCCAGCGTATTGCTGACCTAAGCTCACGCTCCCTTTGAGGCGTTACATTCCTAATGAATATTTCGCGTATAATATTTCCATCAACCCTCAAATCGAAGGATAAGGCTTCATCCGGCATGATCTCGCCTCTCCTAACAGCCTCCAGATCGGTATCACGCATCTTAGCCAAAACCTTATCGACCAGAAAAGCCCCAAATGGTGGCGTGTTAACATCAAACTTCTTATCCGCCTCTGGAATAATGCGTAAATTCTTATCCTCAACATATATATTGGCCAGAGGCTCGCCGGCACTAGTCTTTAAAGGTATAACTCTAGCAGCCTCCCTAACCGGCGGCGCAGCTGGCGCAGCCTCAACGGGTTTTGGCGGGGCAATCTCCTCAACCCTCTTAAAGCTCTTCTCCAATAGGAGATTGTTAACAAACTCAAGGATCATTTTAAGGCCATCGATCTCCGCCTCAAGATTCCTTATTCTCTCCTCGAGAAATTCCCTTAGTTCGGCTATCTTTCTTAGTTTTTCCTCCTCCATTCTGGATGCTTCCCAAAAATGTTGGCAGTCTCCAACTACGATATATAGTGAACTCCGATATATTTTTAATTATTCGCAACAGAAGAATATATTGGTGTATCCAAATGCAGATAAGCGTTTACATCCTGGTTGAGGTTGAGAGAGGAGAACCCTGGCAGATAGCCTCGGAGATATCGAAAATCGAGGGAATTAAGACAGCGCATGCGGTAACAGGGCAATATGATATAATAGTTTACGCTGAGCTCGACGGTCTAGAAACCCTAAAGAACGTTATAAAAAAGATACACTCCATAGATGGGGTTCAACACACGCAAACAGCTGTATGCATACCATAAAAAATAAACATTTATCTCCCCATTTTTATACATTCCACGAAATTTTATATCCTCAGAAAACAGAGTAGTTTTTATTATTAGTTTCGAGGGAGCATGATGGGTAAATTTAATTCAACAGTTATCGTAGACACCACACGTAGCCAATACGCTAAATTACGCCCGGTTCCAATTGAAAGAGTTCACTTAGAGGATGACTTCTGGGCTCCAAGATTAAAACTCATCCAGGAGGAGACTATTCCATCACAATACCGCTTAATTGAGGAGACAGGTCGGCTATTCAATTTCCGCAGGGCATCTGGGAAGGAGGCTGGAGGCTTCCGAGGCATATACTTCAATGACTCGGATGTTTACAAGTGGATTGAGGCCGCAGCCTTCTCATACGCATATAACCCAGACCAGAAAATTATCGATGTAGCTAGGAATGTAATCAGCGAGGTTATTGCAGCTCAAGATGAAGACGGCTACCTCAACACTTATTTTACATTTGAGCGGAAGGCTGATAGATGGAAGAACCTGAGAGATATGCATGAGCTATATTGTGCAGGACACCTTATCCAAGCCGCTGTAGCATTCTATCGTGCTACTGGCGATAAAACTCTCTTGAACGCCGCCTGCCGTTTCGCTGATCACATAGCAAGCGTCTTTGGCCCAGGTAGGCGTGTCGGCGTCTGTGGCCACCCGGAGATTGAGATGGCGCTTGTAGAGCTCTATCGAACAACCAATAGAAGGGAATACTTAGATTTGGCATGCTTCTTTATTGATAATCGAGGTAGAGGTGTTATTGGAGGCAGTCCATACCATATTGATCATAAGCCCTTCAGGGAACTAGACGAAGTTGTCGGTCATGCTGTCCGCGCCCTATACTTAAACTGTGGTGCAACCGATGTATATGCTGAGGTAGGTGACGAAAAACTCTTTGACGCGCTTATGCGCCTCTGGCATAATGTAACTGAACGTAAAATGTACGTAACTGGAGGAGTTGGCTCACGGCACGAGGGAGAAGCCTTTGGAGAAGATTACGAGCTACCAAATGCTAGAGCGTACGCTGAAACATGCGCCGCCATAGCAAACTTTATGTGGAATTGGCGTATGCTGCTAGTGACCGGTGAGGGTGCATTCGCAGATATTATGGAGCTAACACTCTATAATGGAATACTCTCAGGAGTATCGCTTGACGGTAAACACTACTTTTACGTTAACCCGCTTGCAGATAGGGGTGGACATAGGCGTCAAGAGTGGTTTGAGTGCGCATGCTGCCCACCAAACATAGCTAGGCTAATAGCGTCATTGCCGGGATACTTCTACAGTACTTCAGAGAACGGTGTATGGATTCATTTGTACGCCAAGAGCACAGCGCACATAAAACTGAACGAGACGGAGATCACCTTAATTCAAGACGCTAATTATCCATGGGATGGAGAAATCAATATTGCTATTAGTCCTGAAGAGGCATCCGAGTTCAGCCTGCATGTACGCATTCCAGGCTGGTGTAAAGAGGCATTGGCGAGGGTTAACGGAGAAAAGATTGAGAAGACGATAAAGCATGGATATTTAGAGATACGCCGCCTATGGAGGGACGGTGATAAAGTCCGCTTATCCCTGGCCATGCCAATTGAAAGGATAGTCTCTCACCCACATGTCATGGAGAATACTGATAGGGTTGCTTTGAGACGTGGCCCAATAGTGTACTGCCTTGAAGGGGTTGATAACCCAGGCTTCGACGTTTGGGATATGGTGCTACCTGACAGCGCAAAGCTGGACGCCGAATATACGCCAAATATGCTGGGTGGAGTAGTGGTTGTGAGCGGTGAAGCCCTTGCGGTGGATGCCGATGCGTTCGGAAAGAAACTCTACGCACCTAAAGCCGATGTTAAGTATGAAAAATGCAAAGTGAGGTTTACAGCGATACCGTATTATGCGTGGGCGAACAGGGAACCCAGCCCAATGACCGTTTGGATAAGATCGCCGGAGAAGCTATTCTAGCATACTCAACTTATTAAGCGTCACAATAAAGGTTCCATCTAAGAGATAAACTTCAGCTTCTTCAAGGTTTACGCTGCCAGACCTGAGAACCGGACCTATGAAATCCCTGAAAATAGCGTCCCTAGCTATTGAAGCCCTATTTATTGCTCTTCCGCCGAGAAGATCGTTAAATGACGGCATCATCAGAAGATTCCTTACTTTAGGCTCTATAGAGAATTTTGATTTCAATATAGCCTCGGGATCATCATCCCTCTTAAACTTAACATTGTAATGTTTAAGTATTGATCTGGTGAGCGTAACCCTATCGCATGGGGCTTTAACCCAAACCTGATTAGTTATACGGAACCCTAATGGGTCCCTAAAGGTTATTGTTGGATGAATATGCCCTATAACAAGCGTCTCGCACCCCAGCATCTTCAATTCCGGCCATGTATGTCCATGAAATAATCCGGCGCTTCCAACCACCACGCCCTGCTGCTCAACCTCAATGCCCTCCGGTAATAAGACCTCTATGTTTCCATCATGGTTTCCCGGCACAATCTTTATGCACGGGATTTTCTCACGTAGCTTCTCGAAGAAAAATGGCACATCACGCCACTCCTCAAGCTCAATCTTTTCAACTGCATGTTTAACGTCCCCAAGAACTATAAGGCAGCTGGGTTTCTCGAAAGAGATTATGCGCTCAAGCCTTCTAAGGAGCTTACCTGTCTGAGACGGCACGTGAACTCCCTCCTCGGATAATGCAGCCTCCCATCCAAGATGTATATCAGCTACAACTAGTGCTCTCTCTGAGCCATCATCAACTAAGAGCGCAGCGTAGGGGCTTAATGGCTTAAGTATCGTAGTATTCTTCTCATCCATCTACCGCTCACTAAGATTATTTTAACCATGACCAATTAATGAAGCAATCTCATCGAATATACTTTTGTTCGCTGATGCTATCACTGAAAAGCGACGTATCTCCGTTAACGGAACATTTGGGATATCCTCGCCATTGGGCTGAAGGAACAATCCCCCAGCCTCCCTAACTATAAGCATTCCAGCAGCGAAATCTATTGTTCTTAGCATACCACGCAAGTCAACATACGCGTCCAGGAAACCTGAAGCAACATGGCATATTTCTAGGGACGCTGATCCAAGAGCCCTTAAACCCCTAACCCTCCCCATAATTGGCATGCTCCTCCTTATTGAGTCCATACTTCTTGAGACGTCAACGCTAACTATTGCGTCTTTTAGGCTGCTTACGCTAGAGGTTTTAATCGGCTTATCATTGTATCTTGCACCATAACCCTTAATAGCCGAGAATACTCCGCCATCAAACAAGTCTATTACTGCAGCCGCCTCCAAGTCTCCTAGGTAACCGGTTGGCGACATGGCGATCGACGCTGAAGCAAACTTAATGCCCCTAACCGCATTATTCGTTCCATCAACCCCATCCACAACAAGATAGAAGCCCGGTGAACCACCAACCCTTCTAACACCACACTCCTCACCAACAAATATACATGAGACATTATTTCTCTCTAGAAACTTAAGGGCGGCTTCCTCAGACAAGGCGTCTATAAGCCTCGTTCTATCTCCACCGAAACCTGAGCCCACAATCTCTCCAGCCTTAATGGTTCCAAGAATCGGGTGAACAGCTGAATAAATCTCCCTAGCAATGTTGATTAAAAGATTGAGATCCCAGCTCATCTATCCACCAGCAAGAGTGCCACGCTTACTTTAAACTTTTGATAAACACTCATATATCTTGTAAGCTTATATGCATGTTAAGCGCCTAATAAAAATGGAGGAATGAAAATTGTCTGAGGCTGAAAAGAAGAAGAAATATTACTACTACGGGAAAGAGGAGAAGAAGGCTGAAGAAGTAAAGAAAAGGAGATGCGTAAGAAAGAAAAAAGAATAGCGGATTAGCTTACAGTCGCATGCTTCAAGAACCTGGGTATGCACCGCTCATCCTCTATTGGGTTAAATTCTTCGAGGTCAGACGCGTTTATCGGCGTCACTATCCTCGATACCATCCCATGGAGGCTGAAAGGCAACCTAATAAGCCTCATGCCGCCAGAAGTAACCCACTCATCCACCAAAAATCCCCTACTTCTTACATCCCTTGCAAACTCGCTCCGCCTTTCATGGCTCCAACTGAAAACCTCCCTATCAAAAACATGTATATGAAAGCCCCTGCCGGAGTAAACAATCTTTAATTCCGAGAAATTTCTAGATAGCTCATCGTAGAGTTTTAGTGCTTCATCCTTAACCATCTTGAGTTCAATCTCACAGAAGCTCAGTCCCTGGCGTCTACGCATTTTATCCTCAAGGGAACCATGGATTGGGCAAACTAGGTTTTCGGGATCAAGGTCAAACGCCATCTCCTGCCCCTGAACACGCCCATTCACATCGTAAATGTTTCTATCGTAGTATACTGATTCCGGGAGAAACTCAAGTATCCAATCTCTAACATCCATTAAATCCCTATAATTTTCTATTAAAATAGTTGTCGAAGCATCCTCCTCGTATTCCGGGGGATAAATTCTAGTGTGCCTTCCAATTATCACTGCGAAAACGATTCTTCCACTCCAACCCTTAAACCACTCCCTTACGCCATCAATATTAAACTCGCTGCTGTAAAACTGCTTCCGCTCTTCAAGAGTTGATGGACGCATACCCTTGGGAAAATAGTAGCCATTCAAGTGTAATCCTCATTCTCATTCGAGCTTATTAAGCGGCTTAAACGGTTCCAGACTCCCAACTTGCCACGTACTTTCTCTGCTCATCAGTCATCTCATCGATCTCAACGCCCATGGACTTCAGCTTTAGCCTAGCAACCATCTCGTCAATTTCTCTGGGCACATCATAGACCTTTGGCTCCATTCTAGGCTTTTTAGCCAAATACTCAACGCATAAAGCCTGATTGGAGAATGACATATCCATAACCTCTGAGGGATGGCCCTCAGCAGCAGCAAGGTTCACAAGCCTCCCCTCAGCAAGCAGATAAAGCCTTCTATCATCCTTGAGAACGTACTCCTCCAAGTTAGGCCTAATAGTCCTCTTCGACTTGGATATGCTCTCAAGATCTGGAATGTTTATTTCAACGTTAAAGTGTCCGCTATTAGCAAGTATTGCGCCATCCCTCATTTTAAGCATATGCTCCCTTCGTATGACGCTTATGTTGCCAGTCACGGTCACGAATACGTCGCCTACAGAAGCTGCTTTATCTAACGGCATTACTTGAAAACCGTCCATAACAGCTTCAAGCGCTCTTATCGGATTAACCTCCGTCACAATCACGTTTGCACCCATACCCCTAGCCCTCAAAGCCAAGCCTCGGCCACACCAGCCATAACCGCAGACAACAAACCTTTTACCGGCCAGCAGTATGTTTGTTGCGCGTAGAATGCCATCTATAGTGCTCTGCCCAGTTCCATAACGGTTATCAAAAAGATACTTTGTGTACGCGTCATTCACGGCTATAATCGGATACCTAAGGACGCCTTTCTCAGCCATAGCCCTAAGCCTCATAACACCAGTCGTGGTCTCCTCAGTTCCACCCTTAACGTTCCCAAGCGTATCACCCCTTGACGAGTGTAACGTGCTGACGAGATCCGCGCCGTCATCAAGAGTTATGGTAGGCCGGTGATCTATCACATGATTTATGCACCAATAGTACTCCTCAGTTGTCTCGCCACGCCAAGCATAAACTTTGACGCCCATCTGTGCAAGAGCAGCTGCAACCTCATCCTGTGTTGAGAGAGGGTTTGAGCCGCATAAAGCGACATCGGCACCGCCAGCAACCAGTGCCCTAACGAGAACAGCGGTCTCCTTAGTCACATGCAAACAAGCGCCAACCCTTAGGCCCTCAAGAGGCTTCTCATCGCTAAAGCGCCGGGCAATCTGGTTTAGAACCGGCATATGCATAGAAGCCCACTCAATAAGCAGCTCACCCTTATCGGCTAAACTCAAATCCTTAACTCTAAAATCAGCCATCAACCAATCACCAGCATAACAAGAAAAATGTGAGTAGATAAGGTTAATTTAACATTAGC
>JAGTRH010000061.1:7280-7604 GCA_018396795.1 Candidatus Bathyarchaeota archaeon | reverse complement strand
AAGAACATTGAACCTCATAAGGTGCATGAATTTCGGAAGCATTGTGGAGGACGACTTCGATAAGCTTGTTGAGTTAGCCGGGCTTAACAAGGTTTTACTAGGCTTTCTGAGGAGAATAGGCTATGAGGGCCCTCTTAGGTATTGGGAGGAGAACCAATATAGGCGTTATATGACTGAAGCAGCCATGGTATCTAGGGCGCTGAGCAGCCTCGACTACGCTTTGTTCAAGTTTAGGAAGCCTGTTGAGCATGTCTCAGTGGACGTGGACATTCTGGTACGCTATGAGCATCTGCCAGAGGCCGTAAAAAATCTAGCGGGGGCAGG
>JAGTRH010000061.1:0-7202 GCA_018396795.1 Candidatus Bathyarchaeota archaeon | reverse complement strand
TTGATCGTTACACGCAGCCCTCGTTTGCGTGGGTTGTATACTTGGATGGCGAGCGCCTACTAGGGGAGACTGAGATAATCGAAGTAAACGGTGTGGAGGCGAAGGCCCTAACAATGGAGGCCGAGGCAATTGCAACGGCAGCGCATGCGGTATACAAGGAGCACATATACCTTCTAACAGACTACTATGTAATCAAGGAATGGATTAACAGCAAAACGCTAAAACTAGCTGGAGAACTTAATGTGAAAGAGGCAGTACAAATAAGCTTAGAGCTCAACAAGCGAATAGAGGAGGGGCGCGCAGAGGCGCCAATAAAACTCAATCAGGCAGAGATAGCGAAAGTCCTAGTGAAAAAATTCGCTAGAGACCCGAACTTTAGAGCGACAAGCATAAACATACCGAAAATAATCGCAAGAAAAAGGTCGATGCAGCAATTAATTCAGAGGATAAAAAGGAGATCATATTAGCCGCCTGGATGCCAGGGGGTCTTTTAACGAAACCCTATAGCGTATACAATCCATGGTGCTTTCAGCATCTTAATTGAGTGTAGCCGCTAGTTTAGGGTTTTTAGGAGGCTTAAGTGTAGGAGCCTGATGGAACCGGAGTGGAATAGGCCAAAAGTTAGGGCTCTCGTATAGGAGCACGCGAAGAGGAGCTGGATTGTGTCAAATTTAAATATTTCCTTGTGAGAGTATCTTTATGGGTGATAAATGTGGGTGCTCAGGTTAAGGTGCTTCAGAAGGGTAAGATAACGATTCCAGCCGAGATTAGGGAGATGCTGGGAATTAAGGAGGGAGACATCTTAACGTTGGAGGCGCGCGGCGGGTGTATAGTGCTGCTTCCACCGAGAGCTGTCCTAAACCCTACAGAACTGCTTGACGGTCTCGTTGAGGGGGTTGCCGTAAAGGAGCCTATTAAGGAGGATCTCAGGAAGGCTACGGCGGCTAGGGTTGAGGAGAAGTTGGGGAGGAATGATGGGTGAGGTTTGTGGATGCCAATGTATTCATATACATCCTTGTTAAATCTCCGAAGGAAGACTACCTCACCTCTAAAAATATACTTAGAAGAATTGAGGAGGGGGAGGAAGCCTTAACGAGCACAGCCATAATACAAGAAGTTGTAGACTGGCTTGAATATAATAATAGGCGGGAGGAGGTGAAAAAGTTTCTAATTGCGTTAAACTCTTATCCGGCGATGAAGAAGGTTGGGGCCTCATGGATGGAGATGTTAGATGCGATATCCGACATGGAGAAGTATGAGTTGGATTTCACCGACGCCCTTACACTACAGGTAATGAAGAAGAATAATGTAAAGGAAATCTACACAAACGATAAAGACTTTGAGAGAGTAGAATGGATACGAAGGATCTGGAAATAATAAAGGCAAAGGTGTCCTGCGCATTATAATTTATTGGGAAATCTTAGGGCGTGTGATTTTGCCGTCTGAGGCTATCTAAAGTCTAAAGATTATGCCTCAATATCGCTGTCTGCCAGAATATTTATATTTTCCAGGTTTCCATATTTATTCTGGTGTAATGTTTGAGTCAGGTTTTAATATCAAAGGTTGGTAAGAAGGGAGCCGTCTACATACCTAAGCGTATATGTGAGCAGTTAGGCATAAACGAGAATGATAGGGTTCTGATAAAGGTTGAAGATAATAAGCTAGTGTTAGAGTTCATACCTGACCCGCTCTTTCTAGCCTTAAAAGTCAGGAAGTGGGCCAAAACTACTGTTGAAGATTTTGAAAGGGAGTCTGAGGGGGAGCAAGATGAGTCCCTCACGGGTTAAGGCACTGCTAGATTCAACTTACATTCTCCCAAGCTTTGGAGTTGAAGTGGAAGGGCTCTCCCTTGACCATATCGCTAAGCTTAGAGAGGTTGGCATCAAAGGAAAAGTTGAGTTCCACTGTTTATCAGTCGTATGGGTTGAGGTTATAGGCAAAATATGCAGGGAAAAGGAGCGCTTAAGAGAGGATTTAGATGACGTGGTGGATGTAGCCGTTAAATCCCTCTTAGAGTCAGGCTTCTATAAATGGCTCACACCCACATCTAATGCCGTAAAACTGGCCTTCAAGTTAAGGATGCTGGGTCACAGAGACAATATAGACAATCTCCTCTATGCAACATCTACTGAGAATAATATGCTGCTCCTCACGATGGATGAGGACTTTAAGAAGTTCCTGTTAAAAAACAACTTCAAGGTTGAAAACTTAGTAAATCACGAGGACCTTCTAATGATGTTAACTTAGATGGATTTGACTCTGAGGCGTTTTTAGTCCTATGCCCAGCTTAGTATTTGGGCAGTCTGGAGATTCCGCTTATCTTGTCGAAGTCTGTGTCGAAGGAATATATCTCTTTAATATTGTTTGCTCTCATTACGTCAACAGCCAACGCATCGTTTGGGTCTAGCTTCAATTCTTCGGCGAGTTCTGCTGCTGCGAAGTATTCCTCTTTAGTTACTCCACGGATTCTAATGTTGTTTAGCATGAATAGGCTAATTGTGAAGCGCGCTAACTCTTCTGCTCTCATTCCGTGCTTAAGGATGTTTACGACTTCGGATAGGTGGATAATCGTTGTTAAAACTTCCTCTTTACCGAGTGAAATATCATTGATTATTCTTTTAGCTTGCTCCTTCATCCACTGTTCTTTCTGGGTGAATTCTCTTTTCGGCTTATAGAAGGCGTAGATGAAGATGTTCGCGTCCAAAAATCTCATATAGTTTCCTCTCGGAGTTTCCTCTCAAATTCCTTCCAGTCGCCTATAGCATCAACCCCTAGGTCTACGCTATCAAAATATTCAGCTAAATTGGGCCGCCGCTTGGGTATAATCTTTAGATAGCCTCTTCTACTGACAATATATACTTCTCCATTCTCGTTAACCTCGGATTTCCGCCAGTCAGATGGCAGAATCACACGTCCTTGAGAATCCACTTTTCTAACTTCTACTCCTACATTCATTAATTTCACCAGAAAAATATTTTTCCCTCCAAAATATAAAAATTTTTCAAGTAAACTTCTGAATAAGATTGTTCCTCCTAAGGTTAGTTCTAAAGGTAGATTATTGAAGCCCTTGTTTAAAATGTATCCTCACTAACTGTTAGACCCAAAAACGCTAATTCAACTAAAATATTGTTTAGAGGAGGTTTCTTAGATCCTTTAAAAGGCTTCTCAATATCAGTTGTAGGGGCTGGTTCTCAAGCATTAGATGGTTGAGCCTTCATGTCGCTGCTTTTGTTCCTTAGTTCCGCTATGTCTTGGAGGTCTAAGGCTATGAAGCCTTCATCTTTGATTTTTTCTTTATCCTCTATTTTTTTGGCCATTATTCCTAGAATGCATTCCTCTACATTGTGTATTTGCTTTGCTTTTATGTTCAGTTGTGATAGTAGTTTCTTTGCTTCCTGATAATTTAGTTTCGTCCATTTGGCTTCGACGGCTAGGGCTTTTCCGCCTCCTAGTCCTACTAGGTCTATTTCTGTTTCTCTCCACCACCATTTTCCGATCTTGCTAACTTGTAGTGGTAGAAGGTTTTTCTTTGCCATTTCGCTTAATATCTCTGCGCATATATCCTCGAAGATGCGTCCTAGGTATGCATTAAACTCCTCCTTAATGTTTTGCCAAACGTTTCTCTCTAATCCTAGTTCAAGCTGCCTTTTGTTCGGTCTGACGAAGCCGAACCAGAAGCTGAAGAAGGGGTCTCTTATCCTATAAAGTCCCCTCTTTGCTTCGGGATCTGTGGCTGGTGTGACCCTTTCGATTAAATCGAGAATTTCCAGCGTCTTTAGGTAGGTTGTGGCGTTTTCTCGGTTTAGCCCCACTGTGTCTGCGATTTCGCTTATTGTGTTTTTGCCTTGGGCTATGGCTGATAGCATATCCATGTAGCGTTGCGGCGTTCTGATTTCTTCCATTAGAAGCATTTCGGGTTCATCATGTAGCGGTGAGCGTTTGCTTAAAATTTTCTCAATAATGTTTTCTTCCACGCTTAGGTTCTCATCTACATGTTCTAGGTATGCTGGGGTTCCGCCGAAGCATGCATAGATTGATACTAGTTCTTCAGGTGAATAATTTCTGAACCATTCGAAAAGATCTAGATATTTCAGGGGTTCAATCTTAAGTGTGAGTGTTCTTCTCCCATAGAGGGGTGCATCACCACTTAATGCTACCCTTCGTATGGCGCCAATAGAGGAGCCTGAAAGTATGAGGAGACATCTGCCCTTGGATAGTCTTTCATCCCAATACTTTTGTAGCATTGATATGGCGCCATTGATGTTTGTCAGCCTCTGAAACTCGTCGACCGCTATGATATTATTTGATTTACATTTTTCGGCGAGATACTCAAGAAATGAAGCGAAGTCGCTAAACCTGAAGCCCTTGAAAAACTCGCCTTCCACAGTGCGGGAGAACTCAGCTAGAATTGTCTTCTCTTCAGCGTTTGGAACATAAAAGTAGAGTCCACGTTTATCCTTCATGAATTCCTGAATAAGTCTGGTTTTCCCAATCCTCCTTCGGCCGTAAAGGAGTACGATGGCGGCCTTACCCCTGGCGAGAAGACTCTTGAGTGCCTGCATCTCATCGCGTCTATTAATAAATTGTACAATCATGATTGTAACAATTGTGATTGTAACAATTAAACTTTGCGCTAACTGGTGCATGGCCGAAAATTATTTTTATAAACAGTTTTTTCCTAAAACGGTCTTTTCTCGCTTCCTTTTGAATTAGTTAAAGGTGAAGAGAAAAATTCTCTTTTTATCTTAATTTAGTTGAGGTTACAACTACTTCGTTTTTCATATTTAAATCAAGTAATAAATTTGCATTCTTCACTAGACTGGAGGTGGATGGATGCATCATTTCTGGTTTGCAGGTATGGGATCTAGAATTTCGATTGCAAGTTTTGATGCTAGGCGTTTGAAGACTTCGTCGTGTGTGAGGATTTTATTTATGCCCAGCGTCTTTAGCGTGGCTATTACTGTTGAATCTCTTCCTCCTAAGCCATGCGTGTAGGCGTATTCGGTTAGGTTTTCCAGAGCCTCTATCATTGTTTGTCTATCGAAGTCTACGATCTTCATGTTTTCCAAGTTGACTAAGTATTCTATTTTCCTGCGGGAGTCCTCGGCTGGGAGGTGTCTGACGAGATAGTGGGCTACTTCCATAATGATGATGGTGTTGCAGACTATTTCCTCGTTTTTTAATATTTTCCGCATGGGTTCACGCAGGTATTTATATTCTGGTAGGCGCTGGTCGAAGTAATAGCACCATATGTTTGAGTCTACGAATATCATTTTTAAGTCACTTTTCCGTGGCTTCCCACATCTTCTTAAGTTTTAATGGGTCGATTGTGGGGGTGCCGTTTCTGATGCAACCCTCCATTTCCTCCATAAATTCCTCAGGTGAAATCGGAGGCATGATTATGATTTTTTCATCCTCCACTTTCAGCCGGGCCTTCCCCCCGGCTTTTAAACGCACCATTTCCCGGATCTTCTTAGGTATTAAGATCCTCCCTTTATTATCAATGCTTATGTCTTCGATGCTCATTTTTCCCACCAATTGTTTTTCCCACGGTGGGAAATATAAATTTTGCGCCTACGGTCTTATTCATAGGCTAAGGCTGCTTGATGCTTTTCTACCGTCTATCTTTGACCTTTAATTTTTCCCTTTTTTAACGACGCGTAAATTTCAGTCTTTCCGTGGCTTCTTACGTTTGGTCTTCAGACAAAATTTTCAGTAGTTTACTTTTCAAATCCGGAAGTTTATTTTTCACAACGTCCCATAAAATCTCCATGTCTACATTGAAATATTCATGGATCAGTATGTCCCTTAACCCTGCTATTTTTCTCCATTCTATTTCAGGATGCCTTGTCCTGATTTCAGCTGGGACTTTCTTTATGGCTTCACCGATTATTTCGAGGTTTCTGACAACGGCGTCTTGAACCAGCGTGTTTCTTAAAAACTTTGTAAAAGTTATGTTTTTCATGTAGCTTTCTATTTTTTCGATTGCTTTCAAAGCATCTTTTAAGTAAATTTTAGGATCCCGTTGCATAAAGGATACTTTCCATAATGTAAGGTTTGAGTTCAGGTTTTACTGCTTCGGATATGACTAGATCGACTTTACGTTTAAGCAAATCTTCTAGGAAAAGTTTTAGCCCCATATAATTGTCAAAGGTTTTTTCGCCTTTTTCAAACTCAACGAGAAGGTCTATGTCGCTTCCCCTTTTCTGTTTTCCTTTAGCGTAGGATCCGAATAAGCCTATACGCTTAACCCCATATTTCCTTATTTCCTTCATGTTTTCAGAAATTTTTTTAAGGATAACTTGTGAGCTGGGCATTCTTAATCGATTCAATAAAGTTTTATGGACTTTATATATCTTTGCATTTATTGCTTTGAGCAAAGGCTGTCTGATGATTATGCCAACGTTGGCTAGCGCTTTAAGGTCCAATTTTGCTGATTGCGTATTTCTGTTAATGTATGTCTTCTCCTTTAATCTTCGTTGTATTCAATTCTAGGCTTGGGGTCGGTTCATTAAGCTCTTCGAGTTCTTTTGAATTGAGCCGGTGGAGAACCTTTCAAGCACGATTCTGTTTTCATTAAGGCTTAGTTGTGGCTACTCTTTCTGCATCCTGTAAAAGGTTAAAAGTGGATTCGTTGTTTAGATTTTTGTGGAGAAGCATGGATGAAAGCGAGTATTTAAGGTGGATTCTTTTTAGTAGGAAGACTTTGGATTCTGCGAGGGGGGATTTTGAGAGGGGTGATTATAATTGGGCTTGCTTTAAGTCCCAGCAGGCTGCTGAGTTTGCTTTGAAGGCTTTGCTTAGGGGTTTGGGGATGCCCTCGTATGGGCATAGCTTATCAAGGCTTTTAGAGGAGGTTGGGAGGGCCTTCGCATGTGAGGATAGCGTGGTTCAGGCCGCTAAGACTTTGGATAAGTATTATGTGCCGACGAGGTATCCGAATGCTTGGGTTGAAGGTAGCCCCGATGAATATTATACGAGGAGGGATGCTGAGGGTGCTGCGAGGTTCGCTGAGGATATAATAGGTTGGGTTGAGGAGAAATGGAGATCATTGAAGAGAGGAGAAGGCTGAGGGAGAAGCGTATAGAAGAGGCGAGGGAGTGGGCTTCGAGAATACGGCTTAGGGTTACGGCCATTTTAATCGGCTCCTTTGCTAGGGGCGATTTTAATCTCTGGAGCGACGTGGACATATTGGTTATCTC
>JAGTRH010000060.1:6442-7668 GCA_018396795.1 Candidatus Bathyarchaeota archaeon | reverse complement strand
CAGGCGATCAGCTCGTATCTAAACTGGCTATTGAGTTGGACGCTAGAAAGATTATTGCCGGTGTTGACGTGGACGGCTTATATACGGCTGATCCAAAAGTTGATCCTAATGCGCAATTGATTTCGCACATAACAGTCAATGAGTTAAAGAGTTTAATAAGCAGCGTTGGCGGCTCTAGGGTTATTGATGTGACTGGAGGAATGATGGGAAAGGTTTCTGAACTGTTAGATTCTGTTGAAAGAGGTGTTGAGGCGCTTATCGTAAATGCCTTAAAACCAAACAATATTTATAGAGCATTGAGGGGAGAAGAGGTCATTGGTACCAAAATCACTAGAAGGTAAGATGCGGATCAAACAAATAAAGAACAGAAAAGATGAGCATATAAGAATCTGTTTAGAGAAGGATGTTGAAGCAAAAAAGATATCCTCCGGTTTTGAGGATGTTTTTCTCATACATAAGGCGCTTCCTGAAATAAACCTCAGAGACGTAAAGACTGAAACCGTCTTTCTCAATCATAAGTTTTCGGCTCCAATAATAGTCGAAGGTATGACCGGTGGAACAAATAGAGCAATGAAAATAAACGCTGCTATTGCCCAGACAGTCGAGGATCTAGGTTTAGGAATGGGCGTTGGAAGCCAAAGAGCGGCACTCGAAAATCCAAGTCTGGTGAGAACATATAAGATCGTTAGAGATAAGGCGCCAAGCGCATTTATCATATCTAATGTTGGCGGGCCTCAGATAGCATTAGAATATGATGTTAAAAAGATTCGGTGGGCTGTTGAAATGATCGAGGCTGATGCTCTAGCAATACACTTAAATCCTCTTCAGGAAGCCGTTCAGCCTGAGGGCGAAACAGTATACGCTGGGATAATAGATAAGATAAGGAAAATAGTAGATGACTTAGATGTTCCTGTGATAGTTAAGGAGACTGGCGGCGGAATATCGGCCGAAGTCGCTAAAGATCTGGAGGAAGCCGGGGTTGCATGCATAGATATTGCTGGAGCTGGCGGAACAAGCTGGGCTGCTGTTGAGTATTATAGAGCCGTTAAGCGTTGCGATGCCATCGGTCGCGACTTAGGGTTAATGCTTTGGGATTGGGGTATACCAACAGTTGTAAGCTTAGTTGAGGTAGTTCAGTCAGTAAATCTGCCAATTATAGCATCCGGGGGCTTGAGGTCAGGTTTAGATATCGCTAAATCGATAGCTCTGGGGGCTTCGTTAGCGGG
>JAGTRH010000060.1:0-6432 GCA_018396795.1 Candidatus Bathyarchaeota archaeon | reverse complement strand
GATTTATGAAGAAACCAAAAAAATTTTATGCACATTTATCAATCAGCTGAAGAACATCATGTTTTTAACAGGCGTAATCTCAATAGAACATCTCAGAGAAGTCCCACTAGTAATAGTGGGAAGAACAGCTGAGTGGCTTAAAACCAGGGGCTTCAGTCCTGAAGCGTACGCTAGGAGGCGAAGTGTATATGAGCCAAATAAGTATAGAGAAGGTTCTTGAAGAGAAGGCCAAGATAATCGACGTTTACATCGAAAAATATATACCTCGAGTTCTCTCTCAAGATTCTCTAATTTTCAGGATTATTCCGCCTAAATATCGTTTAGATCTTGAGGCGCTAAATAAAGCTATTAGTGAACCGATCTGGGATTTTCTTGATAGAGGCGGTAAACGTTGGCGTCCAGTCTTATTCCTCTTAATATATGAAGCATTAGGTGGAAACCCTATGGAAGTATTAGACTTTGCGATAATACCCGAGGTTATTCATAATGGCACCTTGATAGCCGACGATATAGAGGACTCATCTAATATGAGGCGAGGTAAACCGTCCACATATAAAATCTTTGGTGTTGACATAGCCGTGAATATTTCTCAAGCCATGTACTTTCTGCCATTAATTGTTCTAAGCGAAAAAGGTGATAGAATTCCACCTGATAAAGCTAGGAGACTATACGAGATATACGTGCATGAAATGATTAATTTAAGTTTTGGGCAGGCGATCGATATAGCGTGGCACAAAGGATTGATTCAAGCCGATAGATTGACTGAGGAGCACTATTTACAGATGTGTGCCTATAAGACTGGGACGCTCGCTAGAATGGCTGCTAAGATGGCTGCTGTTCTAGCTGGTATGGATAATGAATCCGCAGAGAAGATAGGGCGTTTTGCAGAATCAATAGGCATAGCATTCCAAATTCAGGATGACATATTGGACATTGTTGGTGTTGAGTTTGCTAAGGGAAAAGGTGGGCTGGGAATGGACATAACTGAGGGAAAGCTAACCTTGATGGTAATCTATGCACTCCAAAAAGCTGATCAAAGAGATAGAGAGGAGCTATTAAGAATACTTGGCATGCATACGAGAGATGAAAAACTAAAGAGGAGGGCTGTTGAAATATTAAAAAAATATAATGCAATTGAGCATGCAAAAGAAGTAGCCTCAAAAATTATTAGAGAAAGCTGGAGGACAGTTGACAGGCTGTTTCCAGAGTCTGATGCAAAAGAAAAGATTAAGATGTTAACGGAGTATCTTATCCAAAGGGAAATTTAGCATAAATTAAGGTTTTATAGAGCGGGGTTCTCAGATTGGGTAAATCTGTGAGAGATTTGGATGCCATTAAAGATGCCGTAAAAAGAATTGCGCTTCAAAACGCTGTACTACATGGCGGAAAAGCCCAGAGCAAACCAGTTCTAGGTAAACTATTAGGTGAGAGACCGGATTTAAAAAGTATCGCAAAGGAAATAGTAATCCTTGTGGATGAGATAGTTCAAGAAGTTAATAGCATGTCCTCTAGTGATCAGATAGAGACTTTAAAAGCCTTGTGGCCTGAAGTCTTCGGGAAGGAGAAGGAAAAAGGGAGAGCCGAGGAGAAAACCCTTCCTCCGTTACCAAACGTGGAGAAGTACGGACGTGTTGTAACCCGCTTTGCGCCAAATCCAGACTGCGTTCTTCATCTAGGTTCAGCTAGAGCGATTGTATTATGTCATGAATATGCCAGAATGTACCGTGGACGCTTTATACTAAGATTCGAAGATACTGATCCAAGATTGAAGAAATCCTCCTTAACATTTATGGACTTAATTAGGAAGGATCTAGAGTGGCTTGGCTGTGTTCCGGATGAGGAGTATATCCAGAGCGATAGAATAGAGATTTACTATGAGTATGCTGAGAGGTTGCTTAGGGACGGTTACGCATATATTTGTACATGTAGACCCGATGATTTCCGAAAGAGGATAATGGCCAGTGAGCCGTGCGCATGCAGAAATCTAACACCGGAAGAGAATCTAAGCCGTTGGGAAGGCATGCTGAGCGGTTCGTATTCTGAGGGTGAAGCAGTGATGCGCATAAAAACTAATTTAAATCATCCTAACCCGGCTGTTAGGGATTGGCCTGCTTTTAGAGTAATAGACTCAAAGAGGTATCCGCATCCAAGAGTTGGTTCAAGGTATCGTGTCTGGCCCTTATATAACTTTGCGTGTGGAATAGATGATCACTTAATGGGTATAACGCATATTATACGCGGCAAGGAGCACTTGACGAATCAAGAGAGGCAGA
Organism: Candidatus Bathyarchaeota archaeon; assembly: GCA_018396795.1. The sequence goes on along the minus strand of JAGTRH010000060.1, from coordinate 4,159 downwards.
AGTATTTATACAATTATCTTGGCTGGGAATATCCGGAGGCGATCCATTATGGGAGACTTAAAATCGAGGGCGCTTCACTCAGTAAATCCAAAATAGTGCGTGGAGTGAAGGAAGGTCTATATGTAGATTGGGATGACCCTAGACTAGCGACTTTCTTGGCATTGAAACGTAGGGGGATAAAGCCTGAGGCCATAAAGAGACTGATAATCGATATAGGGCCTAGATCGGCTGATATAACTGTAAGCTGGGATAACTTATACGCATATAATAGAAAAATTGTTGATCCAATAGCCGACAGATTCTTCTTCGTATGGGATCCAGTAAAACTTTTTGTCAAGAACCTTGAGAAAGAGTTTATAGTGCACATTCCGCTACACCCTGATTACCCAGAGAGGGGTATGCGCACATTCCATATTAAGCCAGTTAAAGGTGTAGCTAATTTTTTAATCTCTGGACGCGATGCCATCTCATTAAAGGCTGGAAACTTAATACGTTTAATGGAGTTATTCAATGTGAAAGTTGAGAGCGTCGATAAAAGCTTTGTTAACGCCTCATTTCACAGCGAACCATATGCTGAAGCGAAAAAGGTTGGAGCACAGTTAATTCATTGGCTTCCAGAAGGTGAGGGGTTATCTTGTAATGTTGTAATGCCAGATAACTCTAATGTAAGTGGTTTAGTTGAGCAATCTATTAGTAGTGTTTCAGTAGGCAAAATCGTTCAGTTTGAGCGTTTTGGTTTTGTTAGAATTGATAATAAGAGCGAGAGAATAACTGTCTTTTTTGCCCATAAATAATAAGATAAATACCAAAAAATTAATTAGTATTGTTCAAAAACTTATTTTATTTGCTAAAAAGGGGTTTGATATATTGAAGATAGCTTTGTGTGGTTATTTGGGTTCAGGATGTACCGAGATCGCCGAGATACTTGCCGGTAAATTTGGATTAGATATCATTAATACAAGCAAAATACTTACGATGATAAAAGATTTCGAAGCTATGAGTAGATCAGGCGAGGTTGATATAGACTTGGTCATAAGGGAAAAGCTTAATGAAGTCCTTAAAAGAGATAACATAATAGTCGAAGGTAGATCAGCGTTTTTCCTGCTAGATAGAAAAGACATAATAAAAATCTTTCTAAATGCTTCCCTAGAAGAAAGAATTAAACATGTTGCCAGTAGGAGAGGCATTCCATTAGATGAGGCACGTGAGGATGTTGAGAGAAGCGATAGAGATCGCAATAGCGTTCTCAAGAGATTCTTTAACAAAGACGAGATTGACCCCGCAGACTTTGACTTCTCAATAAGAACAAATGCGAAGACCTTCGCTAAGGTAGCCGATATAATTGCTGAAGTGATGAAAAATCTATCATCAGCACAGTAGATTTATGCATATAAACTTAGGCAATAGTCTTCTCTTCCATATTTTTAGGCTGCTTTAAAATGATCGTTAATATACCATATGGAAAAACAATAATTAACCTAGAAATTCCTAACGGAAACTTGCTAGCTGTTCTGCAGTCTGCTGAATTCGATAAATCATCTGATGAAGTTAAGATTGTTTGGGAAGCACTGAAGAAACCTATAAGGGGTAGACAATTAACGCAAGTAGCTTCTGGAAAGAAAAGCGTATGTGTGATAGTAAGCGATTACACGCGGGCAACACCAAACAGAATTCTTCTTCCACCGATTTTAAAAATACTTAAAGATGCCGGTCTAAAACTTGATGAAATAAAGATTTTAATAGCGTATGGTCTCCATAAGCCGATACCAAAAGATTCAATTGAGGAATTTCTAGGTAGGGAGATAACGGAAGAAATAGAGATTTTAAACCATAACGCTGAGGATGATCTTTTCTATATTGGTAAGACTTCGTTTGGAACAAAGTTTTCAGTTAATCGTTTAATCATTAACTCGGATCTTGTAATACTCACCGGATTAATTGAACCCCATTTCTTTGCAGGATATAGCGGTGGAAGAAAAGCAATTCTACCCGGCGTATCTAGTAAAGAATCTATCTTCAATAATCATAGTTTTAGGATGATTATGCATCCCCTCTCACGTTACGGTATTCTTGACGGTAATCCGATTCATGAGGATATGGTTGAGGCTGTAAAGATGGTGCCAAAGCCAATGTACCTTATTAATGTCGTTATTAACAAGAAACAAAAGATTGCTGGGGCCTTTACTGGCGATATCTTCGAGGCTCATTTGGAAGGAATTAAATTCTTAGATAAACACGTTAAGGTTAGAGCACCCTCAAAAGCCGATATTGTTATAACGAGTAACGGTGGTTATCCATTAGACAGGGATTTATATCAGGCTGTTAAGGGCATGGCTACTGGCGAATTAATCGTCAAAAAAGGCGGTGTAATAGTAATATTTGCTGAATGTATTGACGGCATAGGTATGGGGCACGAGGATTTTTATCAAATAATGGCTGAAGCGGAAAAACCTGAGGATGTCTTTGAGAGAATAATGCGTGAAGAACCAATCAGAGATCAATGGGAGGCACAGATACTCGCCAGGATACTGAAGAACGCAAGCGTCATTCTTGTGACGAAGAATATCAAGCATAGCGTTATCGAGGAAATGCACATGATCCCAGCCTCAAATCCAGAGGAGGCAATTGAGGAGGCTTATCGAATTTCAGGAAAAAATTCGAAGATAATAGCTATTCCCGAGGGCCCGTATGTTATACCTAAGATTGAAGCTTAAAATCGCGTTTGCTTTTAAATTGAACCGTAACATATATAGGGAGATTCTTTTAATTTTTAGGGGTAAAGGAATGAAACCGAAACATGTGTTGATGAGGTTGAGTGGTGGATATGCCAAAAGCGTTCTATGTTAAGTTTGAAGTTCCAAGTGAAGTGACGAATGCAGTGTATGAGGCAGTGCAGGTAGCCTCAAGGACAGGAAAAGTGAGAAGAGGAACAAATGAGACTACAAAGGCTGTGGAAAGAGGATTAGCAAAACTAGTCGTAATAGCGGAAGATGTTGATCCACCTGAGGTTGTAGCACATCTGCCGTTACTCTGTGATGAACGAAAAATACCCTACGTGTATGTTCCAAGCAAGGCTAAGCTTGGTTCAGCATCTGGAATAGAGGTTTCAGCAGCATCGATATGCATAATTGAGCCTGGTGAAGCATCTGATCTCATAACGGAAATTATAAGTCGAGTCCAGAAAATTAGGGGAGGCTAAAACCCCTTGAGCCGAAAGGAGAGAAGGGAATCAGAGGGAATAAGAGAATCAAGTGAAGAGGTTCCAACACCTGCTGAGGTTATTCAAATAATAGGACGGACTGGCGTAACTGGCGAGATAGAACAGGTAAGGGTTCGCGTACTAGAGGGCCCAGATAAAGGCCGAATAATAACAAGGAACGTTAAAGGTCCTGTAAGACTGGGCGACATATTAATGCTAAGGGAGACGGAGAGGGAAGCTAGAAAAATAAAGTGAGATTTACGATAGCTCTCGTAACGGACGCTTTAAAGTAAGGGAGAGATGAATAAATGCCCAAACCTAGAAGATGTTCATTTTGCGGATACGAATTCAATCCTGGAACAGGAATAATGTACGTAAATAACGATGGAACAATATTATGGTTCTGTTCGAGTAAATGCCGGAAAAATTATCTGGTTTTAGGGCGGGATCCCCGTAAACTAAAGTGGACAGCATACTATGGGCAGGAGGAGAGAGCAGGAAGAGAAATGGCCTCAACGGCTAAATCCTAGATTCCCACTAGAAAAACGGTGGTACAAATATTGTTATAACCGTTAAAGGTTCGATAACATTAACAAGACTGTGCTTTATGCCTTTCGGGACGTAAGTTAACGTTCCCTCAACTATTTCTTTTTCCCCTAATCCCTCGATGAACATTATGGCTCTGCCTCTAATACAGTACTCTATTTGGTCGCTTTCAGTATGCGCATGAATTTCTATTCTCTCGCCTCTGTTAAGCGTGCTTAATCTGACGCTGGCTGTAGGCGCGTCTTTTCTGGATAGGAGAATTTTTGTTGGAAAGGCCGAGCTGCTACTAAAGGCTATGTCCCGCTCATATCTGATTATCGGTTTCATCACGCATTCACCAAACACAATTTATTTCCAGTGATTATTAAAGGTTTTATTTTCATTACTTTTAGATAGCGTCTGCCATTTATATCG
>JAGTRH010000006.1 GCA_018396795.1 Candidatus Bathyarchaeota archaeon | reverse complement strand
AACGGAGGATTCTTGAAGAAAAATTTATTGAGGAAGTCACTAATGTTGTTGAGACTGGTGGTACCGTTCTAGTTCCAGCATTCAGTGTTGGTCGCGCCCAAGAGATCGCGTGCGTTCTTGCAGCCCATCATTTTGAATACTCCGTCGTTTTGGACGGCATGGCACGTGAGGCTAGTAGAATTTTAATGAATAACCTAGAGTACCTTAAAGATTCAAGACTCTTTATGGACGCTATCCATATGGTGGGCTGGATTGATGATTGGAGAGAACGAAAGAAGGTGGCAAAGAGACCTGGCGTCATAATAGCACCAGCTGGCATGCTAAAAGGCGGTCCAGCAACATACTACGTTCAGATAGTAGGGAAGAAATCTAGAAACGCTATTTTTCTAGTCGGATATCAGATCCCTGGAACACCAGGTCGTGAGCTAATGGAGAAGGGAAGATGCTTTATAGACGGAAAAGTACGCAAGATTAAAGCTAAAGTAGGCTTCTTTGACTTCTCATCACACTCTGGGGCAAAGGAACTCAAAGAGACCATTAAAATTTTAAAGGGAAAACCAGTTGTGTTTACAATCCATGGAGCTGATGGAAACTGCCAAAAGTTTGCCAAGTGGATCAAGGAGGAAGTTGGCCTAGAGGCTAAGGCCCCAAATTCTGGAGAAACATTTATAGTGTAGGCTCTAACATGAAGATCTACATAATCCCAATTGGCGATGTTAAAAGAGAGATTTTGAACCTCATTCAGAGAGGCATAGAAGAGGTATTTTCTAAAGGAATTTGTAATATTCTTGACGATGTAATAAAATTACCTTGCGGGGCATATAACCGTGTAAGAAAACAGTATATATCAGAGGCACTATTAAACGAAGTGATAAGGTGTGCTATAAGGCTTGAAAAGGAGACTAAAGAATTAAGTATAGTACTAGGTGTAGCTGACGTAGATATATACGCTCCTGGAATGAACTTTATATTTGGAGAAGCTCAGTGTCCAGGTAAGGCTGCAATAATATCGCTATATAGGCTTAAACCTGAGTTTTATGGCGGAGAGCCAAATAAAAATCTTTTCATAGAGAGAGCCATTAAAGAAGCTACTCATGAATTAGGTCATACATTTGGTCTAAAACATTGTGGAAACCCGGTCTGTGTTATGCATTTCTCTCTTCATATAGGTATGACTGATAGAAAGCAGCGAGAATTCTGTAACAGTTGCACAAATAAATTAAAAATGAGCATTTTCGCTAACCGGTAATTGGCAAACAATCGTTGATTCTACGATCATGCATAAACTTATAAGATCGAATATAACCCAGTTGATTTCTGGTGGTTAGAAATGATTTACATTGTGGGAATTGTTGGTAGCCCAAGGATTGGAGGAAATACTGAAATACTTGTTATGGAGGCACTGAAAGCCGCTGCAGAGGAGGGCGTTCAGGTAGATATTATCAGACTAGCGGATAAAGAAGTTAAACCATGTGATGCCTGCCTCTCATGCAGAAAGACTGGTGAATGCCACATAAAAGATGATTTTCAAGAGATATTCAATAAAATGCTTGAAGCCGACGGAGTAATACTGGCTTCACCAGTTTATTTCGGATCCGCAACACCGCAAATAATGGCCTTAATTGATAGGGCTGGATACGTTTCTGTTGCTAAAGGTAGAGTCTTTGAGAATAAAGTTGGCGGACCATTAGTTGTGGCTAGAAGAGCTGGCCAAAACTTCACTTTCGCCCAGCTGTTATTCTTCTTTCTGCATCAAGGGTTTATTGTCCCAGGATCAACGTACTGGAATATCGCCTTCGGAAGGGAGAAGGGAGATGTTCTCAGGGATGAGGAGGGCTTAAACACCGCGAGAAATTTTGCTAAAAAAATGGTTTGGTTAATAAAGAAGATAAGAGATTTAGAGTGATTTCGTCGGATCATTAAAGACTTCAATTAGATATAATTATAAAAAGAAGAATGTGAGGAAAATGTAACCTCACAAGTCCAATTGGCTTTATTCGCTAACGATCTTCTTGAGCTCATTGAGTAATTTCTTGGCATGTTCTATGGCCTCTTCAACAAATTCGTATCCTCTATATGGTGCTGCCACGGCTTCAATATTTGATATCTCGGCAATCATCTTCTTTATTCTTTCTTTGTCCATTCTATTGAGGGCGTCTCTTAAATCTCTTAGAGTTACAAGAACCCTTTTTGCATCGTATGAGAAAAATTCATACGGTCCAATAAGTCCCTCAATCGCTTCTATTTCACGTAAGGCAATACTTGCGCTCATTTATCACACCAATAGAAAATTTATAAATTCAAAAATATAAATGACTTACTTAATTATAGCAAATTATTTCTCGCGCGTTAATGTCACAAGCCCTACAAGAAGTAGTAATGCCCCGGCAATCTGCATTGCAGTTGTATATTCTCCGAGTATAAACCACGCTAAAAGGGCTGTAAAAAGGGGAGATGAGAGTTCAGTTAAGGCGGCTTGACTAGCCTTTAACCTTTTGAGCCCCTCGTAATAGAATATATATCCCAAACCAACTATTACTCCTAGAAACACTTGACTAGCAAATCCTATTGTAAACTCGCCAAGGATTAGTAAAAGGATGATGAAGGCTGCTGAGGCCATCAGAAACCTGTAAAATACGATTAGAACGCTATTGATATATTTAGTCAAGCGTTTACCCGGTATCGCCACAATCGCCCAGCAGAATGTTGCGAATAAAACCGTGAGGTCGCCCAAATTGCCGAATTTTAGGCTCAAAAGGTTCTCTATACTCCTGCCAGTAATCAATACTGCCGCAACTCCAATCATTAGCCCTCCAAAAACATCATTCCTTCGAATTCGTTCACCTAGAAGGAAGAAGCCTAAAAAAGAGACAAAAAGTGGTTGTATGTGAGCCAGTAAAGTAGCGTTAACGGCAAATGTCAAAGTTAATCCGAGGAAGTATGCTATTGGTGCCAAAAAGGATCCTACTAATCCGATTATTAGGATATCCTTTAAATGAACCCTTTTAACCCTCAAATTTTTATTAGTTAGTAAAATGTAGACAAGAGAAGTTAATGATGCAAAAATGGATTCTGAGGCGGCAACTTGTAGGAAGTTTAGAGACGAAAGTAACATTTTTCCTAAAACTGCTTCAAGAGCCCACATTGCGCCAGCTAACACTCCAAACAAGGCACCGAGAGCTTTTTGACCAACCATATCAATACCTCGGATTTAATTATTTTAAGATTTAATTATGTTGAGTGAGATAATGTTAAAAGTATTCATCTCAACAATTAATGAAAATGAAGAGGTGTAATAGTTGGAAGCTTTCAGAATTGTTTTCCCATCACCTAACAAGGTTAATATTGAGAGATTCAGTATTGAAGAGCCTTCAGAAAACGAGGTTCTAATAGAAACCATAGCTACCTTAATAAGCACTGGAACGGAGTTAACGGCCTTCTCCGGTGATTTCCCAGAGCGATCCGCTTGGTCAGCGTATGTTATGTATCCTTTTATACCAGGATATTCGAGCGTTGGAGAAGTGGTAAAGTGCGGTTCTAAAGTGAAGGATTTTAAAGTTGGAGATATTGTTGCCGCCACAACGCCGCATGCAACCCATGCTGTTGTGCGCTCTGAACATCTTATTAAAGTCCCAGAAAACATCAGCCTTGAAGACGCGTGCTTTCATACGATAGCCGCTGGAGTAATAAATTCGGTTAGACTTGCAAAGGTTTCTTTAGGTGAATCCGTTGCTGTTGTTGGACTCGGGATTTTGGGACAAATGGTGGTGATGTTCTCTAGAATGGCTGGCGCCTACCCAGTGATTGCCCTAGATATTGCTGAAGATAGACTTAAAATTGCAAAATCTTCAGGAGCAACATACACTTTATGCGTCGACAATTGGAGTAATACTAGGGAGAGGATTAGGCAAATTACGAAGGGTAGAATGGCGGATAAAGTCTTTGAGGTGACCGGGAACCCGAATGTTATACCGGAAGCTATAACCTTAACGAGGAATCTAGGATACTTTATAGTGCTGAGTTCACCTAGAGGGAAAACATTAATGGACTTTCATGACGAAGTCAATAAGCCAAGTAGAGTAATTATTGGGACGCATTTTACAAGCCAACCTGAGTGCGAAACACTTAACAATCCGTGGACTAGAAGGAGGAATGCGGAGCTGTACTTTGATCTTTTATCAGCTGGCTACCTAAAAATAAACCATTTGATAACGCACAAATATTCTTGGCATGAGGCCGAAAAAGCATATAAAATGCTCATGGAAGATAGGACTAAAGCTATTGGCGTAATACTTAGGTTTAAAAGTTATATTTAAGCATGGTAGTTAAGTTGTGACAAGGGTTGTCTATTAATGGGATCAAAGCCTAAACGCATTTTATTTGTTTGTACGGCTAACATGGATCGAAGTCCAACCGCTGAAACCCTGTTGAAAAATTTTAGAGAATTCGAAGTTAAATCAGCTGGTATATGGCCGAACGCGCGGAGAAGATTAACTAGAGAAATGATAGAATGGGCTGACGTAATATTTGTTATGGAAGACCACCATAAAGATGCAGTGTTAACCTTAAACAACAGCGCGGAAGATAAAGTGATAGTGCTAAATATTCCGGACATCTACGTGAGAAATGACCCTAAATTAGTGAGTATACTAAAAGCAAAATTAACTGAATATTTAGGGATAAACTGGGATAAATCGTTTCTATAAATGGATGTGCAATAAAATTAAATGAAAGATTGGTTTTAACGTCACTCAATGCTTTTATAATATTCTCATTGCCCAAAGTATCCCGTTCAGCAGATGTATTCTGAACCAATCTTCGCTCCAAATTTCCTTAAAGTGCCCAAAAGCTGTATAGAAAACTCTACCCTCTCCGTAGTTGTGGCACCAGCAGAGCGCATAATCATTATCTGGTCTTGTTCCCTTATTTAAATCAACAGATCTATTGTCCAAGCTTATTAGAACATGAGTTCTATCACGCGACCAATCTCTAAACGTATAGACTTCTTCTTTAACGCTAAATCTTTCTGGTAAATGCTTGGTTGCCGGATGGTTTCTATCTTCAACTATGGCGGTGATCTCTTGCGTCCATGGGTGGCTATGAAAATATCCACCCAGCATTCTTCCATATTCCGGGAATTTATAGAACGTATCTGCAGCGTTATGTATACCTATGAAGCCCTTTCCGCTTTTAATGGCATTTATAAAATCTTTTTTCTGTTCATCTGTTATTGGTAATTCGCCTGTTGTTGCAAATAGGATTGCGTCAAACTTTTCTAGATCTCTCTGGTTTAGGAGGCTGCAATCATCTGTAGCAACGACATTAAACATCTTGGATTCAATGCCTAGATTTTTCACAACTTCCATAGCAACTGGTAGATAATCGTGCTTAAAGCCAGCTGAATGCGTTATCATAATAAGGCTTTTCATATTCCAAACCTCATTATTAATTTGGTATAGGCTTAAATAATTTTTCTCTTAAATATTTAATGAGACTAGATTATAATCCATATTCTCAGGGGTTTTATGCGTTGAAGATGTTTTAGCGGCGCTCCCCCTTAATCTTTTTGACTAATGCCTCTATTTTCTCAGCCGCATCATTTAGGATTTCAGTAGTCTCCTTAACCACTTGCTCACTGAATCGCTCTTCGAGAACCTCCCTTAAGTCGATGAAAGCCTTAATGAGCCGTTCTAGAGATTCTTGTGATTCATCCACTCTTCTCCCTACGGGTGGTGGGAACCATATGAGGTGAGGGGCGAATAAAGCCATTTTCCGCATCTTCTCCCGTATTTTGGATTGTTCCTCCAGAAGCTTTAATCCCTGCTCGGTTACTGTGTAGCGTCTCATTCCACTTTCAATGCCTAGAACTTCTTTAATGTAACCTTTATCTTGCAACCATGCTAAAAGCGGATAAATGGAACCTGGACTAGGTTTCCAAAAACCATGCGTCTCTTTTTCTATAGCATCCATTATCTCTGAACCCGACATTGGTTTTTCCTTTAACAGTTGCAGAACGCGAAATCTTAAGAAGCCTTTAGGAACACAAGCCATATGCTTCTTCATATTTTTCCATGGACCGTGATGTATGGGTGGAGGCGGTGGGTTACAATCCTCGCCATAATGACGCCCAAACATTGTATCACCATTGATATCAAATTTGATATTCAGTCATATAAACTTATCCCTAAAGGCACAAAATGATTTTAAAACTTAAATTTTTTTATAGGGCTAAATATTTCTATTGCCTTTAGGTGCTTCAAAATGGTTAGTGCGGCGGATTTTGCAGGGAGAGATTTTATTTCAATAAAAGATTTCACTCGCGAAGAGATCGATTATATTCTGAAGATTGCTGGTGAAATGGAGCACTTGATCAAGACTGGTTCGGATATTCTTAGAAGTAGAATTATGGCCACATTGTTTTTTGAACCAAGCACTAGGACAAGGTTAAGTTTTGAGACGGCGATGTACAAGCTAGGTGGCTCAGTTATAGGCTTCAGTGAACCAGAGATCTCATCTGTCAAAAAGGGCGAGAGCTTAGCGGACACAGTCCGCGTCGTTGAGAAGTATGCTGATGTAATCGTTTTGCGTCATCCAGCTGAAGGCGCTGCACGTTTCGCAGCTGAATATGCTAGGGTACCTGTTATAAATGCTGGTTCAGGTGCAGAGGAACACCCGACTCAGGCCCTTTTGGATTTATATACGATTCTTAAGGAGAAAGGACGGATTGAGGGTTTAACGATCGCATTAATGGGAGATTTGAGGTATGGCAGAACAGCTCATTCATTAATCTATGCATTATCACTTTATAATACTAGGTTATTTCTCGTTTCACCTGAATTATTAAGAATCCGTAAAGAGATTCTGGAGGACGTAAGAAGCCGCGTAGAAGTCTCTGAATATTCAAATATCGAGGATGTTCTCCCCGAAGTTGACGTCCTCTACGTTACACGTATACAGAAAGAGAGATTTCCAGACTTTGCAGAATATGCAAAGGTTAAAGGTTCATATAAGGTGGACCTAAACGTTTTAAGAAAAGCTAGAAGTGACTTGGTGATTCTTCATCCGCTTCCAAGGGTAGATGAGATATCGATTGAGGTCGACTCAACACCCTTTGCGAGATATTTCCAGCAAGTTGAGAATGGCTTAGTTACGCGAATGGCTCTATTAGCGCTAATCTTGGGTGCAATAAAAGAATAGGTATTAAACTTGAAACTTGAGGGTTCTTCTATCTTCCCAGTATTGTCTAGTCTTAAGAAATTGTATTTTAGCCTTAAGAAGATCCATGTAGAAATCCTCCTCATTCATATGCATCTTACTTAGAATTCTATATGCTGTCTCTGGACCAACGCCCATGACTTGCAGAGCAATAACCGCTTGTTTTCCATAACTTAGAACCAAGTCAGCTACTCTTCGGGCTTGCGAGAGCTCTCTACTCTCATCTTCAGTTAACCGTTCTCCTTTAAAGCGTTTACTCACTATCTGCCTGATCCGCTCTAAATTCTGTCCATCCTTAAGGCATGTTATAAGCGATGAGCTACACTCCTTACATAACAGTTTATCAGGCATATTCCTAATTACCATTTTATCAGACCATTTCAGGCATGAAAGGCACAACAACCTAACTGTTCGCGCTTCAACAGACTTTTTCATACGCTCTATATTGCTCATTAAAACATGCTTTGGCGCCATAAATTCGGATATATCCGAGTAAATGGATAATATATGGTAGGCCATGGGGGAGGGTTGTTCCTTAGAGAGTAATGTTTTAACTTGTATGCTGCCGGATTTAATGAATTCTAACATCTCTTTCGTGGACTCTAGGTCAACCTTTTCTCTCAAAGCTTCTTTAAGAGCCTCCTCGTATATTGGGGTACCTTTGAATCTTCCAGGTAACCTCTCAATCTCCTTCGGCGACATTGTTCGGCCTCTAGGTAAAGCGCCAAATCGCTCCGCGATGGCCTTCATATTGCTTGTGAATGGAAAGCGAGCTTTAAGGTATTCCATGAAAGCCTTTTCTACATCCTCGCCGCTCAAGCCTAGAATTACATCGAGTACTCGCTTTAAATCAGGTTCTTTGACTTTTCGCGTTAACTCCATTAATATGCGGTAGCTGTCATTCCACCAGCCAACTATTAGCTCTTCATCAGAGAGTATCGCATCTAGTATGCATCCAAGAGACCTATTTACAAGCTCGCCGAAGCACGCATGAATTATAATGTAGCGGTCAAAACCCTCAACAACGATACATCTATCTGTTGGAACTGGTAGGCCGCGTTTAATATGCTCGCCAATCTCTTCAACAACGCTGCGTACAACGTTTGGCTCAACAGAAAGTTTTGCAGCAATTTTCGAGGTTAACTTCTCAACGTTTTCTTCTCGCTTTAGTTCCTCAAGGATCTCAGCTCTAATTTTACCAGCATCCAATGCTAAGCTTAAGGGAACCGGGATCATCTCCCCATCCCAGCCTGGAACAGCTGCCATAGGATCTTCTGATGGGACAACATAAACCGCTCCGCTTTCATCGTCTATCTCAACAATCCGCCAGACTCTTCCCTTGCATATAAAGTTCAGACCAATTCGAGCCCTTAATGCCATGAATTCATCGCCTAAATCACCTATCCTACGATCGGAGACTACATCTATCACTGGGTAAAGCCTTTCATCCGGGATCATTGAAATGTTCTCATAGTAGTATCGTCTAGATCTTTCAGCCCTTCTCAAAACGTTTTCCTCCAAATGAACCTCCTTTAGAACCTCAAGATACTTAACAACCTCCAAAAATTTAATCTTTGATAAAAGCCTATAGGGATAGGCTCTGCGAATAATATTTAGAGCCTCATCAACAGATATCTCACCCATATCCATTACTAAACCTACAATTTGGTGGGCTAGAACATCAAGGGCATTCTCATAAATTATTACTGGTTCAAAGAGGTTTTCGCTTGCTCGTCTAACAGCTGCGATTGATTCCAGAGTATCATCTGTAAAAGCTGATATGATGATGCCCTTAGATGCAAGGTCAATTTTATGGCCGCTCCTACCCACCCTCTGAATTAGGTTTGAAACCTTTCTTGGCGATAAATACTGGATTACTAAGTTAATATGACCTATATCTATACCTAATTCTAAAGTACTTGTGCAAACAATAGCCTTAAGCGCGCCCATCCTAAATTGATCCTCTATAGCTTTTCTTTCCTCCTTAGATAGAGAACCGTGATGAACAGCTATATCAGACGATAGATTGCTAAGTCTGTAACCCAGCATCTCAGCGTTCGTTCTGCTATTAACAAATATCAGCGTTGATCCTCTATCATTAACTATCTCTAAGATGCGTCTTAACCTAGCGGTAGCCTCAGGGCTGGTCCCGATCTTTCCGGCTAAATTATAATCCTCGTCTCTTGGAATTGGATATTCAACATGATACTCATAGCCTTTCGGAATTGAAACGTTGATAATTTTTACTAGACGGTTAACGCCAGCCACGAATGCTGCTATCTCCTCAGGGTTTCCAACAGTTGCGGATAAACCAATTCTCTGAAACTCTTTGCCCGTTAATTCATATAGCCTTTCAAGAGCAACCGTTAACTGTACGCCACGCTTAGTACCAGCTAGTTCATGAACCTCATCAATTATAACAAAACGGACACCACGAAGGTTCCTACGCATTAATCGTCCAGGTAAAACCGTTTGAAGGGCTTCAGGTGTCATTATAAGCATGTCTGGGGGATTAAGTGCCTGCTTTCTGCGAACCCTAGATTCGGTATCTCCATGCCTAACTTCAACCGTAAAATGTAGTATTTCCGCCCATGATTGAATCCTCTTAACTAGATCCCTATTAAGTGCTCTAAGTGGTGTGATGTAAAGTATAGATATACCCTCCTTGTTCGGCATAGTCATAAATTGCGAGAAAACTGGTAGCAAAGCTGCCTCAGTTTTTCCGCTACCGGTTGGAGCGATTAATAGTACATTCTCCCCGTTCATGATCACTGGTATAGCTTTTTTCTGAGGTTCCGTTGGGTCAGATAGACCCATCCTTTTTAAGGCACAGCGAACACTCGTCGAGAGCAAATCAAAAGCATTAGGTTCCAATTTCACACCAATTAATTTAGAAATATTTTTCTCATTTAAATTTTAGATGCGAAGTTTCCCAATAAATAGCAAATGTTATTATTTCTCATCAAAAATTCCTAAGTTGGGAATTCCAAGAAAAATTTTACTTTATAGAATATGATATTGAAAAAAGAGATTTATGTAAGCTTAAAAGGAATTAATTCTTCAGGGAACATTAATGCAGAAACTTAGGAGCGCTCTTATTTTACTAGTGCTTTTTCTCATTCTCTCCATTAATATAGGTTTAATCTGCTTTTTGCTTCGACTTGAAAGCGAAATATCCTCGTTAAGCAAAGAAATTTTTGAGATCAAAAAATTTTATGAAACCCTATCTCACATAATGCTATACATGAGCTATGATAATTATGGAGGATTTCAGAGCTTACACGCTAAAGCAACGGGATTCTTTCACGTAGAAGAAGTTTATGGAAGGTTTTGGCTAGTAGATCCGGAGGGCAATCTTTTCATATCAAAGGGCGTTAATCACGTGAATTTTTTAAGCGACTATGCTCCTTCGCTTGGATATCATCCTTACAATAGATATGTTTCAGAAAAATATGGTTCAGCTGAAAGATGGGCTGAGGAAACCCTTGCCAGGCTCCGTAAGTGGGGTTTTAACACCATAGGCGCATGGTCAAGTGAAGAAACATATAACAAAGGCATGCCGTACACAATAATTCTCAACACAGCCCTTGCGGCTGGCGCAGACTGGCAAACTGGGAAGATCGCTGATTATTTCTCTAAAGAGTTTGAGGCAACTGTAGAAAATATTGCAAGCAAAATATGTGCACAAAGAAAAAACGACCCCTATCTAATTGGATATTTCACTGACAACGAGTTAAGATGGACTGCCGATTGGAGATCAAGCACCGAGCTCTGTGACGATTATTTGCTCCTACCACCGGAGACCGAGGGGAAAAAGGCGCTTGTTAAATTTCTTAAAGAAAGATACGATGATATATCAGCGTTAAACAGGGCTTGGGGTACAAATTTCTCATCCTTCAATGATTTGCTGTCAGCAAAAAGCGCCCCTAAAACGCCAGCTGCCAATGCTGATAGACTTGCCTTCCTTCGTCTAATTTCAGAACGCTATTTTAGGGTAACATATAATGTTATTAAGAAATATGACCCAAACCATTTAATTCTAGGATGTCGTTTCGCGTACAGACCTCCCAACGAGGTTCTCATGGGTTGCATCGGATACGTTGACATTATTTCGGTTAATTGCTACACAAATCCATATAGCAACGATCTTGAGATAAGGCTTAAAGACTTTAAGGAAATTCACGAGATAACAGGGTTACCTATAATGATAACTGAATTCTCCTTTAAAGCGATGGACTCGGGTCTTCCAAACACTAAAGGTGCCGGTGTGCCAGTTAGGACACAAACAGAACGAGCCAAATACTATGAAGAATACGTTAAAACTATAGTTAAACAACCGTTCGTGGTTGGTTACCACTGGTTTCAATACGCTGATCAACCACGTGAAGGTAGATTTGATGGCGAAAATAGCAATTTTGGGCTAGTAACAATTCGGGATGAACCTTGGGAAATACTTATTCAAAAAGCGACCATCGTGAATCTGAGAGCTGAAATTCTACATTTAGAGGGTGAATAAAGTAACAAAGGAGACCACGTATGCCTAAAAAGACTGGAGAAATTGAGCATTATTTCACATCGAAACCTGGATCTAGACTTGAATTTAGGCAAATACATACAAGTTTACGGGGAAGAACCTTTCAATTCTTGACGGCAACAGGGGTTTTCTCCAAGAAGCATATAGATCTTGGCACAAAAGTCCTTATAGAACACATGATTCTACCAGAGAAGGGTTATGTTTTAGATGTTGGATGTGGATATGGGGCAATCGGTATCGTCGCCGCTGCAGTAAACCCTAACCTATATGTAGTCATGGTCGACATAAATGAACGAGCTGTTAGGCTTGTAAAACGGAACATTAAGATTAACGGGGTCAGCAATGCTGAAGTTAGACGCGGCAATCTTTATGAACCAGTCAGAGAGATGACCTTTGATTGCATACTTTCTAATCCGCCAATAAGTGCTGGGCTGTCAACTGTCGAGACCATAGTAACTGAGGCGCCGAAACATATGCGAGAAGGAGCCATATTACAAATGGTTGTGAAATCTAAGATCGGAAGGGAAAGACTAAGACAGACATTTGAGAAAGTATTTGGTAACTTCACCATTCTAGCAAGGAAAAGTGGATACCGAGTATTGATGGCTGAGAAAAGGTGACAATTAATCCTAACAGTCTCTCCTTAAATATCGTAGAAACTCTTTTAGGGCTAAGATTGAGCCATATGCAAAATTTTTCTCCTCCCTCTCTAGCGCTTCTTTAACCTTCTCTATGCTTGCGAATTCTCCATCTGAGATTTCTTCGCTGTTAAGCCTAAATGGTCCATTATGTTTGCAAAAATAAAGAACGGAGATTTCACGTTCAGTCTCCGAAAAGCATTTAAATTTACATATCTCTTTTAATACGGCTTCTATACCAAGTTCCTCTTTAAGCTCTCTTCTTGCCGCATCTTCATAGCTCTCGCCATAATCAACATGACCGGTCGCTGAGCATGCATAGCAACCCGGATAAAGATCCTTGCTCATCGAGCGCCTCTGAAGAAAGATCTCGTTCCTATCATTTAAGACTATAACATAGACTGATCTATGGATTAACCTCATTTTATGGCACTCGCTTCTAGTCGCCCTCCCTATGACATTATCGTTCTCATCTACAACATAGAAGTATTCATCCATTTGCATCTCTCCAAGAGAGGATTAAAGATGATTTCAGAAGTTTATAATAAATTTAACTTTATGAAGATACTAGATTTTTGGGAGGAACATTTATGGTTAAGTGGATCTTTACCCATAGCGATGGGGATGGCATATGCTCTAGTGCGCTGGCTTTAGCCGCTAACCCAGATGCAAGAGTCTTCTTCACGCATCCATACGGGCTACTAGAGGATTTAGAAAATGCCAGAGTCGGCGACACAGTTATAATATGCGATATAGCCTTATCGGATGACAAATTAAAAGAAAAACTAGAAAGATTTTCAGCCTTTAATAGCGCTGGCGAACTTATCTATATTGATCATCATCCATTACCCGAGGGAATATCCCAGGAGAATATTCCTGGAAGAGTTATCCATAAAACTAATTCATCAGCATCCGAGCTCGCATACGCGTTTTTCCATAACAGTATAAGCCGGCCAGTAAGCCGAGCAGCAATATACGGCGCTATATCCGACTACATGGATAATACGCCAGTGATAAATCATCTGCTCTGCAATTGGGATAAGAGAGCGATATATTTTGAGACTGGAGTTTTAGTTCAAGGACTGGAAGGACGTAAGAAGGACCATGAATTTAAACGTAAAGTTGTTGCACATCTATCTACGGGTCAGCCACCAAGCTTGTGTCTTGATCTTCTTGAATCAGCGGTAGAGAATACTAAAAGAGAGGAAGAGATAATTCAAGTGTTGAATGATCATATTAAGGTCTACGGTGAGGTTGCATATGTGCTTGATATACCTTTTTCGCTTGGAAAAACTGCGATTTACGCAAGAGCACTAGCTGGCGTAACAGTCGGGATAGCTGGGGAGAGAAAAAAGGGGTTTATAGATATGAGCTTAAGAACTTGTGAAGGAGGTTTAGACTTAAACATTTTATTACGTTTCGTAGCTCCTAAGTTCGGTGGAAGTGGTGGCGGTCATCCGCAAGCGGCGGGGGCTAGAATACCTGAAGAAAACTTTTTGAAATTTATTGAGGAGATAAACGAAGCTATTAGGAATGGGCAGATGGGGAGATAAAGGGCTAGCTCGATGGGACCCTGAATATTTATTTTCTGGAATGCTATTATTTTATTCGCCGATGACGAAACCTATGTTCCTGATTGGTGAGGGACCCTGGGGTATCGGAGGCAATTCTATTCAAAGTAATCGTTTTTAGAGCAAAAATTTTTAAAGGTGTATAGGTGGAATTTCTAGGGCAAAACTGTGTATTTAAGCAAATGTAGGGCGTGTAAATACTGATGGAGGATGTTCGTTTTGAGTCTTGAAGAGCGTGTTGCCGAGATAGCAAGAACCTATGGTTGGAATGTCGAACTTAGGAAAAGGCATGGAAGCCGGATTCAAGACCTTATTCTTCAGAGGGGAGGGTTAGTCTTAGTTGTTCAAGTTAAAGATCTGAGCAGTCCAGCTGGACCTAGAGCTATTACGCAAACAAAGAAGGATTTCGATGAATACATTAGACACTTGCTTGAAGAAAAGCTTGGCGTGACAGTCATTCCCATATTGATCTCGAATGATATATCTGAGAAGGCCAAGAAAAGAGCTCTATCATATGGCATTAGACATTATAGGCCGAGCGAAATGGAGAGAATACTCAAGTAAAAGAAAAATGTCCTTCAGATTTTAGCAATTAATGTTATCTTCACTTTCTCCTCAGGATTTTTAAGTCTATTAACAAGTTTTCTTGAAAGGTCTGATGCTGCCTTATCAGCTCCAATGGCTATCGTTCTACCGCAAACATATTTGCTCTTTCTGACAACAATATCTTTGGGGTGCATAAAAGTTAAACTTGGGCTTCCAAAGGCCCTTATAACCTCTCTTTCATTACCCACCTCAATGATTACTGTTATCTCGGCATCTGGTTCTCTTGCAACTCTTTTAAACTCATCGTTTAAGTCTCTTGCAGCCTTATTGGCTCTAACAGCTATTATACAATCGCCTCTCTCCGTCAAATGCTCATCTTTTGTTATCTCAAATGTTGATTTATGCGTTGACTTTACAAGACTATGCCCAAAGGCGATTATCTCTTCGACACCTTTCAATAATGCAGCCGCCTCCCTCTGAATAATCAAAACTATATATTAACAGTGTTAAACCGACTCCAGAAACTTAATATTTTCGTAGTCCGATAAAGAATAGCGGATGGAAAAAAGAATGCTTTCGGCTAATATTTTCAGAGCGTATGATATACGTGGCATTTATGGTTTAGATATGGATGAGGAGGTAGCTCGCTTAATAGGGAAGGCATTAGCAACCTTCGTTGATGGTGAAGAAAAGACTTTCATCGTTGGTAAAGATGTTAGATTAAGTAGTGAACCACTTAGTGATGCACTTATAAACGGCATGGTTTCCGGTGGATTAAACGTCGAAGACATAGGCATTGTAACAAGCCCGCTTCTATATTTTGCCACTAGATATTATGGTGCAAATGGTGGAGTCATGGTTTCAGCATCACATAACCCGCCAGAGTGGAATGGTTTTAAAATACTACTTGACAAGGGATTCGTATGTATGGGTATGGGTATGGAGGAACTCAGGGATATAGCGATCAAAGGCTTCTTTAAGGAGGCTAAACCAGGAGTAGTTAAAGCTAACACTAACGCCATTAGGGATTATGAGGAGTACATTTCTGAAAGAGTGAGCATCAGCAAGAATTTCAGGATCGTAGCCGACCCTGGGGGAGGCTCATGTACCATGCTTATACCAGAAGTTTATAAAATGGTTGGTGTTGACATTCACGCGATATATAACGAGCCGAATGGCACCTTTTCTAAACATCCACCTGAACCCAACGAGCAAACATTAGGAGAGCTTAAAAGACTCGTCTTAGAGAAAGAGGCATGTTTCGGCGTTGGCTTCGATGCAGATGGTGATAGAGCATTTTTTATTGATGATATGGGTCGACTGATTCCAAACAATATAGTTTTAGCTATACTGTCAAGACATTGCTTAAGCAGCTACAAAGGAGCAGCCATAGTTTACGAGGTTAGTTGCTCAATGATAGTTGAGGAAACTATAAGGGCCTTTGGCGGGAAACCTATTCTAAGTCGCGTTGGGCACACATATATTTATGATAAGATGGTAAGCGAGAACGCTATTTTAGGCGGTGAGGCTAGCGGGCACTTTTATTTTAGAGATGTATATTGTTTTGATGATGCTATATATGCGAGTCTTAAAATGGCTGAGGCCATATGTAAGGATGGAAGAAAACTCTCGGAAATAATTGATTCTCTACCAAAATATCCACAGATATCTGCGAAAAACTATGATTGCCCAGATGAAGAAAAGTTTAGAATCGTCGATGAGCTAGCTGAGGAGTTTAGAACTATTGGGTATGATATAATAACTATTGATGGCGTCAAAGTTATCACAAAGGATGGTTGGTTTCTTATTAGGCCATCGAACACTCAACCATTAATAAGATTGACTGTTGAAGCTAGAGATGAGGAGAAACTTAAGGAGTTGACCTTGCATGCTGAAAAAGCAATTCTTGAAAAAATTGAGAAATATAAGGGTTAAATCGATTAGTTTATTGGGAATCGTAATAGGGCGGCAACTCCACCCAATGACCTTAATTTCGCTCCAGCCTCGTGCTCAACGCTAATTATTCTTACCTTTCCACCCTTGTCTTCAACATCACGCAAAAGACTTTCTAAAACTGACATTTCCTCTTCAGATGACTCCCTAAGTTTCTCATCTGTGACTAATATTTCTTCCACTGCACCTAATAGTGCGGCTCTTTTGACCTCGCTTAACCCGTAGGCAACGTTGCCCCTTCCCATCCCCAAGCGCTTAAGAACTTCCTCAACGGCTGATGCTTCCTCGAACACACGGGCATGTTTGAGGGCCTTAACTAGCACACCGGAGCGCATAGCCTCGTAAATTCCGGCTTTGCCAGCGCTGTTCACGTTTTTAATATCAATAACTTTTTCATAGATGTTAGGTGCGCTCTCCATTAGAAACTTTATGAATTCATCCTTAATGAAACCTAGTCCAACTATAACAATTGAACCATCCATTGAGTCAACTAACTCTCCTAAAGCCTTTGAAACAGACTTAAACATCTCGATCAGCGTTTTTTGGCGCTCACCCTCCATGCGCTTTCCAGGTAGGCTAATCTGTTCTTCCAACATTATGTCTACACCAAAACCTCTTAAGATTGCGATGCAGTATCCCTCATCATCGATAGATGCGATTATTATTGGTGTAACCCTTCTGGACATTGCGCGCTCTAATTGCTCAATGTGATAATCTAGCCAGCGGTCTTTAACTATAGTAAGCGGCATATTTAATGTTATATTTAATGTGTGATGCGACCCTAATGCTCCTATATCCTCAGGTGCATCACAAACTATGCCGTGGACCCTAAGACGGTTTAAGCTTCTATCCCAAAAGACCCTCTCAACTCTTAAGCCCAAAACAACTGATATACGCTTTCCCTTTTCAGGTTTCTCATACCGTTCGCCTAATCGAACTTCGCGAGTGGTTCTGGCATATGCAACATCACCCCTCTGAATAATATTATAGAGAGTCCAAAAGTCATCAAGGAACTCAGGAACAACTGTAATACGCCCATGCTTAAGATCCTTATCTAAAATCTTCATGTAAGTTCACTAGAGGCAACAGCCAAAATTAAAAGGGTTGATTATCTCCTTTTAAGTTTTCTGTTCCTTAAAGTAGTAGGGGAATCGAGAGTGAGCGAAGCTATCCTAACTCTTGAATTTGACATGATCTTAGGAACGTTTATTCGGAGACTGAATCGGTTTATGGCTTTAGTTGATGTTGAAGGTAAAGCTGCTTGCGCACATTTACCCAACTCCGGCAGGCTTATGACCGCGCTATATCCCGGCGTCGCAACATACCTCAGAAAATTTATTGACCGACCCTGGAGAAAAAGCAATTATAGTATGTTTGCTGTTCAGCACGATAATGTTACCGTGATCGTGGATGCTCAATTCTCAAACTTTTTGGCTAAAGAGGCCATTAAACGTAACCTCTTTATCGATTTAGCAGGATATAGGGTTGCTGGAGAGGGCTTTAAACTAAGCGAGAACCCAAGCGTTAGATTGGACTTAATGCTTGAGAGAGAAACTGAGAGGTATTACGTTGAGGTTAAAAGTGTAACTCATGTGGTTGACGGAATCGCTCTATTTCCAGATGCCCCAACAATTAGGGGAAGACGCCATGTATTGCACTTATCTTCGCTTGCAAACCGCGGGCTTAAGACCGGACTGATATTCTCGGTTCAAAGACCAGACGCTCTGATAGTTAAAGCCAACAAAGAAATTGATCCGCAGTTTGCAGATATATTAAGGGTAGCCGTAGCTAGGGGCGTGAAGATATTCACCTTAAAGTCAACC